>NZ_CAKROJ010000023.1 GCF_934372025.1 uncultured Blautia sp. | reverse complement strand
AAATCATCAAAATTCTCAATTATCATTTGTTTTGTACTCTTTTCTTTATGCTTTTACTTTTGCCAGGATTTCTTCTTTCATCTCATCTGTCAGTTCTTCCGGCTTCCATGTGATTCCAACATGATCTCCTTCATAGCGTGGAATCAGATGCATATGAAAATGGAATACTGTCTGTCCTGCGATCTCCCCGTTATTCTGCACAATATTAAATCCGTCACAATGAAGTGCATCCTTGATTCTGGTTGCCATATGCTTTGCAAGAATCATTGCTTTTCCGGCTGTCTCATCCGGAAGTTCATAAATGTTGGCAGCATGAGCCTTCGGGAGAATCAGTGCATGTCCTTTGGATGCCGGTTCCAGATCCAGGATCACACGAAATTCTTCGTCCTCATATAAAGTAGCAGATGGGATTTCTCCATTTGCGATTTTGCAAAAAATACAGTTTTCCATAATATCGTCCTCCTTCAAAAGAAACTTTTTCCGTAACTGTTTTATACTCTCACAGTTACCTATTTTCTTTCTATTTTCTCGTACTTTTGCGATTTTTTCAATACGAAATTTGTTGATTCCGGGATTTTGTAAGAATATACTCATAATTGTTTACAGAAAATATCTCAAGAGGTGACAGATTATGCAGGAAAAGGCCACGATTGCTCAGCAAAAGAAAGAATTTCAGTCAATGTTGTCAACATTTTCCCATGAAATAAGAAATCCGCTGGCATTGATCACCAGCGAACTACAGATGTTATCAGATACGCAGCCCCAGCTCTGTCTGGACGAGCACTGGGATAATATTATGGAAAACCTGGGTTATATACGCGAACTTCTGGACGAGCTTTCCAGATACCAGAATGCCGGACATATATCACCGGTACAGACGGATCTGAGTCTCTGTCTGGATCGTATCACCGGTTCTTTTCGTCCGGCACTGGATTATCTTGGCATCTCCTTTGAGACAGAAATTCCCCGCGACCTTCCCCAGATTTCTCTTGATCCGGTCAAACTACGTCAGGCGCTTTTTAACCTTCTTCGCAACGCCCAGGAGGCCATCCTGCACACACACGGCAAAATTCTGTTTGTCGCTTCTGCCGTACCTGATGGCATCCGGCTTACAGTCTCCGACAACGGATGTGGCATGACCGCCGGACAGATTGAAAATATCTTCCGTCCTTTTGTAACCTACAAACCGGGAGGTACCGGTCTCGGACTTGCTGTCACCCGGCAGATCATAGAAGCACATCAAGGCACCTTACAGGTAGAAAGTATTCCCGAAAAAGGAACCACTTTTTATATTTTCCTTCCTGGATGATACAAAAGTACTGCCAGCAAAAATCCGGATACCATTCCGGCTACATGTGCTGTATTGTCCACTCCGGTACTTGCAAATCCAAAATAAAGAGAAAATGCCGCCATAATCAGGATCTGCCGCATGGAAAGATCTCCCAGCCAGCCTTTGTTGCGGATCACAATATAGATCATTGCTCCCATAACCGCGAACACAGCACCTGAAGCACCGGCAGATACCGCAAAATTCTGCGCATGTAATTTAAGATATAAGGATATTATATTTCCCAGTACCCCGCCAAGCAGATAGATCAGCAGGAATTTTATTTTTCCGATCACCCGTTCCAGTCTGCTTCCCAACACAAACAGTACCAGCATGTTATTCAGCAGATGTTCAATTCCAAAGTGCAGAAACATACAGGTAAACAGTCTGTAATATTCTCCACCCTGAACGATCATTGGTGTATAGGCAGCGCCACAGTCCAGCATATGCATGGTATTCTGCGAACTTCCTGTAAATTCCACAGCAAGAAATACCAGGATATTTAACAGAATCAGGCCGGCCGTTACCGGCTCTTTGCGTAATTCTTCCACAGCTTTTACTCCCGTCTTTTATATTCAGCAAAATAGAAATTATCTGCTGTTTTCCGTCTATTCTATCAGATAGCTTATCCTGTGACAAGTTACACATTCCCCAAACAGTTACCCTTCACTATTTCAAGAACACATATCTTGCCTGTGCAAAATCCACCTGGTCCTCATCCTGCAAAAGATACTCCTCATCTGCTTCCAGCATTCTTCCATTAACATAAGTTCCATTTCTTGAATTCAGATCCGCAAGGTAATAGTCATTCTCCTCTTTTCGGATTCTGGCATGTACTCTGCTTACTGTCGGAAGTGAAATTACTGCATCGGAGGCCTGTTCCAGTTTTCCTATCACCGTCAGCTCCTTTTCCAGATAAATCGGAGCCAGTTCCCCTGGTTCTCTGCTTACCAGACTGGCAGTGCCTGACAGATGTCCTGCAGAGAGAATTACGGTTTCTCCATATTCTTCTTTTCTTTCAATTGTATCTTCCTCATCCACGACCTGTACCGGAACTTCTGCCATAACCTCCTGCGATTTTTCATGCTTCATCAAAGGCACAGGAGCTTTTTCCGGCTCTTTTTCAACTGACATCTCCCTGACTTTATTTCTCCATTCCGCAGCCTGCTGTTTTTTCTTTTTTCTTTCCGCTGCCCAGGCACATCCGGCACCTGCTGCCATCAGACCGATTGCTCCTCCCATAACAACTTCCACAGGAATCTCCGGCAGGTATCCCAGATAACATGCCGCAATACCGCCAAGCAGAAGTACTGTTCCTGTCGTACAGCCTGCCACAATTTTCCGGTTCACAGCCTTTTTCTCCTGAACGACGGTCTCCTGAATTACTTTCATACTATCTTGCTTTTTTCTCGGATCTGGCAGTTCTGTTTCCTGACTTCTCACGGCTTCCATTTCTTCATTCGGACAATCTTCTCCGGAACTCTCATCCTTATCTTCTTTCTCACAGCCAGCCCGATAAAGCAGTTTCTTGATATTTTCCAGCTGTAATCCCGGCTCCATTGCCTTCCTGTAGATCCCATAGCCCAGTTTTACGGCTTCCGCATCCTCATGATCCAGTCTTGGCAGAAAATATTCTGTCAGTTCCCGAAACTGCTCCTGCACCGGATGATGATAATCCGGCAGACAACAGAAATGCACTTCCTTTTTCTCTATATCCAGAAATATATATTCCGGACAGAGCACCAGCTGTTCCGCACTCAGGAGAAACTCTGACATTTCTTCCATCACACAGATAAATCCCTGCAGGATCATTTCCAGATCTTCCCCTCGCATTTTTCTCTGTTCGTAGAAAGACGCTATTGACTGTTTTGAGGTGATATCATAATAAAACAGCCATTTTCCATTTAATCCCTGCATGCGGCATTTCAGCATGCAGGACATTCTGTTTCCCGTCAGCATCCTTACCTGATAGGAACCAGTATCTACCGTTTCTTCCTGATGCAAAATCAGATAATTGTGACTGACATCTCTTTTATACTCTGCATACATATTTTATTCTCCTGCATCTGCTATTATATCTGCGGCGCTTTTTACCTTTCGTATCCATTTTGTCGGACAGATGATTTTTGAATTGCCCTCTGTTTTTAACGTCCAGTGAAAGCCTCCGAATTCTGCAATAGTATCTGCCTGATATGTGACCTTCACTTCTTTTCCGACATTGACATGACACTGAAGATTTTCTGCGCCAAAAAATCCTACATTTCCAAGTTCCCGGCTTCTGTCAGAAGCAGCCTCGTATATCTGTCCATTTTTTTGTACACCTTCCATACTTCCTGTCAGGGCCGCTTCATATGCCGCTGCCGTCAGCCATGTCCGGTTGTGTACAAAGAATGCCAGGTACAGAACTCCCATAACCGTCATCAGCACAATCGACATCACACAGGCTGCCTCTACTGTAAAACTTGCCTTTTTAATTTTTGTACGTTTTTTACTTATCCCACTTACTTTCATAATAATATGCCTCCCAAATAGCCTGCCAGAAGAAACGGAAGCAGCGGAATCTCTGTTTTTCGTCCTTTTTTACACAACACCAGCAGAATCCCCGCATAGCCGGCTGCCAGAAACAAACCAATGCATACTGTTCTTACAAACATACCTGTCGTCAACATTGCTGCAAGCGCCAGAAAAGCCAGGCCATCTCCCATTCCGATCTCGCCTCCCGTCAGAACGCTGACTGCCAGAAAAATCAGACTGATTCCGATCGGAACCATCCAGTCCTTTATTTCTCTTCCGGAATATATGCTGAACAGCACTCCGACAACTCCGTAAATGCCTGTCAGAAACAGCGAAATCTCTTTTTTCTTCCAGTCTCTCAGACTGTTAAGTACAAGAAACAGGACAGTTACTATTTCTCTTATTTTCAAACCATTCACCTCTCATCCACATCTGCTGCATGCATGCATTCCCTTCAGCTGCGATACCTTTACCAGCCTCACTGTACGTTTCAGCCCGCTGCATGTGGCAAGATTATGATATCGGTCTCCGGATGACGTAACATAGACCACACCAGATGGCCGCTGATTTCTGCTGCATATCTCACATGGCCGGTATTTTCTGCCATTGCTGTTACGGACATGCGATACTGACGAACCTGAAATCTGATTAACTGATACATTCAGATAACGACATCCTGGACTTTTGTGATAAACGGTTCCTGATCCTGTTACATATACCATCTCTTCATTTTCTGCTGTTTCGCCTGAAAAATCTGTTTCATCCGCCCCTGTCCAGGCATGCACTTTCACAAGATTATACATCCGGATCGTTGGCAGCGGCACAAGCGCTCCGATTGGAGAATATGAATATATATCCGGTAATGTAATCTCCCCGGGTCCTTTTCCATTTGGAACATACGCATGCATACCGGCTTCTTTGGTTCTCTCGCATAAAGTCTGCAGATGCTCTGTCTGTATTCTGTATATATCCATAAAAGAGATCAGCGTCACCATTCCAAGAAAAAATAACGGAAGCACAAGTGCTGTTTCCACTGCCAGACTTGCCTTACGGCATCTCCCCAATAAGGCACAGAAAGATACTTTTTCAGAAAGTACTTTTAAGACACTTCTGACCATCGGGGGAGTCAGAATTCTGTTCTTTGGAGAGCGTATCCTTTCTTTTTTCTTTCTGTCTATCATTTTTTTATTCCCATAAATTTTCACCTTCTGAAAAAGCATCTTTCTGCACCTCTTTTCCAGGGCGGCCATACGGCCGCCAGGTTCTTTTCAGTCTTCTGATATCAGATATAGCCATACTGTCTTGTCACAGAAAAAATCTGACTGCCGTTTGCCTCTATATCTGCTGAAATCTCAATTGCCTCTATGCAACAATCCAGACAGAAATTTTCTTTTCCTTTCATATTACGAATTTCTGCCTCGATCATATCCATTCCCCGCACCAGCTTCTCATTCTTTGACTTTGACAGAAGAAGAATCTGCAGGTAATCCTTATAGGACATTCCATTTTTACTGTTTCTTCTCTGACTGTCCAGATTTTCCAGCAGATTCGGCAGGTTTTCCAGTGAGAGCTGCCACTCTGCCGAAGTCTTTGTCAGAGGTACCTTTCCTCCATGCATCAGTTCCCGTACATCCAGAATACTTTCTGCGAAAGACCAGCAAAGTATAAGCGCAGTCTCGATGATCACTGCTGCCGGAGGAATCAGAAAGCCAGATGCAATTGCCAGTGCAAGCGTCCGGATCTCTGACCTTTTTCCTGCATCTGCCATCAGACAGGAAGTATTGACACCTTCTCTGATCAGGAGCAGCCTGTTTACAACTTTTTCCAGATTTTCGTAGTCACTTTTCTTTCCTGCAAGAAGATATTCCAGCTGATAACCAAGTCCGGCCTTTGACGGATCTGTATAATTCCCAAGATGTTCCATCAGATACTGCTGAAAAAACACTTTCGAAGAAGCCGAATTATCCTTCGCCACACTTTGTGGCATTTCCATTCCCTGCTGTCTGTCCCGTCCTGACAACAGTTCCCTTGCAGAAACCTGCCTGTCTGATATTCCTTTTGATGCTGGAACCACAAGTCCCAGAAGTCCCATCTGTCGAATTCGCTGTATCACAGGAATCGGATTGATTACCTGCGGTTTCACTTCACCATCTGTAAATTCATTCTCAGTGACTCCATCTCCAAATTCGTCCGGTACTTCATTCTTCGAAGCATCTTCTGCTTCCTGACTTTTCTGCGCCGCTGAATCCATCTCTGCATCATAATTCTCCAGTGCATTTCCATCTTCTGTCTGTTTTCCATCTTGCTCTGCCTGTTTTACTTTATCTTCTTTACTTTTATAGCGTTTGAGAAGAGCCTGCACTCCCTGACTTCCAAGAGTATCTTTCATATAAGTAACTGCCTGCTGATAAAAAGCCTCTCCATTCTCATCGGTCGCCAGTCGATATCCTGTAAAGCCGCCCTGTTTCAGATACAGCTTCTGACTGTTCTGTTTCAGCACCGGCTTCATATAGGATTCCAGATTATCATAGACAGCCGCCAGATTCAGATTTGAACCTCCCTGTGTGCCATCCAGAAAAAACAGATCATAATTTTTCAGAAGAAAACGGTCGTATTGTCCAAACAGAGAATAAAGCCCAATATCCATACTGTTCAGAATCTGCGTCCTGGCTGCAGCCACCTGTACAGAATGCATACCCGTTACGACCAGTGACAGCAGAAGACTCAGAATCAGCGCCAGAAAAACAGTAATACTGCCTTTTTTCTCCATCTGCATTCCTCCTTTTTCAGATAGAATTACTCTGCTTTGTGATCTTACTCAGAATCGACTCCACCAGACTGGTCAGCTGATCTTTAAAAATGATGACCAGACTGATCAGTACCACCAGAATCAGAATGATTTCTACAACACCTACTGCATCTTCTTCCTGCACAAATTCTTTTACTATATTTAAACAATTCCGCATCTGCATTACCTCCCACATATGTATTCCTGTCACCAGGTCATCCATAAAAGGACAGGAATGCCGGTATCATAATGATCGCCATCACCACCGCAAGCATCATGACCATTGGAACCAGCAGCTTTGTCGCAGCTGTTTCTCCCAGCACTCTCGCCTTTCTTTTTCTTTCATCCCATGCTTCCAGAGCTTCTTTTTCCAGAAGATCTGCCATTCCATGTCCGCCTTTTTGAAGATTCTGGATAAGAATCGTGGAAAATGTTTTATACTTCATCTGTCCACATCTCTCTCCAAATCTTCGGTATGCTTCCAGTTCCGATACACCACTGTCCATCTCATAACAGACAGTCGTAACTGCTTCGTACGCATATCTTCCTGTCTTTCCTGTTCTGGAACAGTTTTTCAGATAATCCGCACTGATTTTCTGAAAGGCTCTCCGCACTGTCATTCCGGCCTGGATCAGAAGTGTAAATTTCATGATCAGAGACGGATAATCCATCATCAGCTGTTCTGCGCGCTTTGCCAGTGCTTCCTGCTGCTCTTTTGCCTTCTTCAGCATTAACACGATTGCCGCAAATAACGCCAGTGCTGCCAGAAATGTTCCTGTACTTTCTCCCGGCTTCTGCCATTGAAGAGCCTGACCGTTCCATGAATCCGGAAGATAATAATAATCCGGATCGTTTTTTTCCTGATTATATTTCTCAACAGCTTCTCTCAGTTCTTTTTGTCGTGTCACTTCTGCAGAAGAAACAAACTCTGTCTCCTCTTCCTCAGCATCCGTTTCTTTTTCCGGAATCTGCACATTACATTTCTCAGGAACTCCGCCATCTACCGAAACTTCAAGCTCCTCCGTATGAGTTCCGTCTTCACTTTTCTCAATTCTGTAGTTTTTCTGGCAGATCTCATCTCTGCCGGCAGTCAGCGTCAGTGCCATCCCCACCATATTTCCACAGACTGCAACGATCAGAAAGAGACGGAGACTTTCTTTATCTGCAATTCCATCAAGCCTGAGCCATCCTGCTTTCCAGACAATAACTACTCCAAAAACCACAGCAAAAATAATCAGATGTATCCACATATTTCATTCTCCTGTACCTGTTATCTGCAAACATCTGCTACACTTCAATCGCAACGATTCTCTGTCCCAGCCAGTAAGACAGGATATAAATCCCCAGACAGATCGTCATTGCACAGATTCCAAAGGGATTTCCGTAGAGCACACTTAAAAATCCCGGAGAAGTCAGTTTCAGGTAAAGAATGATTCCTGCCGGCATCAGACTCATGATCATCTGCTCTGCCTTCTTTGCTGCCAGCGTTGTCTCAATTTCTTTCTGGACATCGATTTTATCACCAAGCATTCTGGCCGATGTCTGTATGATCCGGTTCATATCTCCTCCGGTTCTTTTTGCTGTATAAAATACTGCGGCAAAATTCTCCACATCTTCGATTCCACTGCGTTCTCCCAGATTCAGAAGCAGTTCTTCTACCGGAACGCTGACCTTCAGCTGTGTTTCTATATAATGAAATTCCTTTACTATATCTGCTTCCTCCGGATAAAGTCTCTCCAGATCTCTGGCACATGCCGCCACTGCATTTTCAACAGAATATCCTGCCTGTACAGCTACACTTAATGCATTCAGAGCGTCTCTGAACTGATAATTCAGACTGCGTTTCCGCTTTCGAATCAGTTCTCTCTTTTTCAGCCTCATAAACAGGACAGCAACTGGTATAGTCAGCAGCATCAGCCACCAGTTCTGGTAAAACAGATAATCCAGCACGCCGCATAACATTACACTCTGAATCAGATATTTCAGAATCTCTGTTTTTGAAAAATCATATTCTTCGTAATTTTGTTTCATATCGTTACTCCCGCCCGCACCAGTTTTTCCCGGTTCAGAAGTGATGCCATCTGTACAAGACCTTTTCCTTCCTGCCACCGGTACAGTGTACGGGTCTTTATTTCATGATCTTCATATCCACATACTTCTGTTATCTCCAGTACTTTACGACTCTTATCACGCATCCTTCCCAGATGGATCAGAATATCCACACCGGATGCAATCTGTCTTCGGATTGCTTCGAGCGGAAGATCCACACCCATCAGTGTCATGGTTTCCAGGCGGCTGAGCATGTCTTCCGCAGAATTGGCATGTGCTGTACTCAGACTTCCATCATGTCCTGTATTCAGTGCCTGCAGCATATCAACCGCCTCTCCACCACGAACTTCACCCACTACGATTCTGTCCGGTCTCATACGAAGAGCTGTTTTGATCAGATCACGTATAGTAACAGATGAACCGCCTTCTGTATTGGCCATCTTTGCTTCCAGACGCACCAGATTCGGAATGCCCTGGATTTTCAGTTCTGCATTATCTTCAATTGTGATCAGACGTTCATCATCCGGAATGTAATTTGACAATGCACCCAGAAACGTTGTTTTTCCACTTCCGGTACCTCCGCCAATAACCATAGAATATCTTGCTTTCACCAGCACCTTCAGAAATTCCGCACATTCTGGCGGCAGACTTCCCAACGCGATCAGCTTTTCCATTGTGATCGGTGTATCCGGGAAGCGTCGTATCGTCAGTATGGGTCCGTTCAATGCAACCGGGCGAACCACCGCATTCACTCTGGCACCGTTCTCCAGCCGGGCATCCACAATAGGCATTGATTCGTTTACCACCCGATTGCATCTTCCGACAATCTGCTGAATGACATCCTCCAGCTTTTCTCCGGATGTAAATGTTTTTTCCCAACGTGAAAGCTTACCGGATCGTTCCACAAAAATAGCATCGGGACCATTCACCATAATCTCTGTTACCGTTTCATCCTCGATCAGTTCCTGAAGTACATCCAGCTTTCTTACAGAATGAAATAATTCCTGCCGAAGCTGAATTTTCTCCCTGAGCGAAAGACAGGAATCTCTCATCTTCTCCAGAATCAGCGTATCGATTTCTTCCAGAACTTCTTCGTCTGTCAGTTCCCTCGCAAGATCCAGTTTTTCCATCAAAAGGCCTCGAAGTATCTGGAAATTTTCCCTGCTCATATTTCATCCTTTCCAAGCAGATCTCGTACAAAATTGCCCAGCGTCCCCCAGACAAGCTGCTCTGCGCGAAATGGTTCTGCCAGTATCTCCTGCCCACAGGGCAGTTCCAGTTTTATCATTCGGGTCAGAACCTGTGTATAATCCCGTACTCCGAGAAGTTCCTCAAACTGTTCTATCTTGCATCTCGACATTACATCTGTTTTTATTGGCGTATATACGGTCGTACACATATCAAGCATTTGAAAAACTTCTTCGATCCCATTTCCTATATCAAGCACAATCGCCTCATAAGAACTGTGAAGAATGATTTCCTGTAAGAGATGTTCCCAGTCCTGCCAGGAAGTTCCTCTGATGTCTTCCGGTGACTGTACCGGTGGAATAAAATCCATATCTCCCATACTCTGTATCATACTGTTCATTCTTACGGTGATAACGGTACTTTTCTGCTTTGCAAAATACAGCAGATCACTGAGTGTATGCGAAAATTTCTTCTGCATCAGTTTTTCAAAGCCGGCATATTCTTCCAGGTTCAGATAAAGCACATTCTTTTCTTTTCCGAGGATCTGGGCCAGTGTAAGTGCGAAACAGGTCTGAAGGCACCCTCCCAGCGGCGAATATACTCCCAATACCTCCGTCGTCTTCTTCAATACCGGAAGCTGTACAGGAAAAATTGCCTTCTCTGCACCATAACAGGCCATCACTTCTCTTACGACATCTGAAGATGCCTGATATTTATATACACCGGTATAGTTTTCTAATTCCTTCGGCGTGCTTCCTTCTGTCAGGATAACGATTTTTCCAATATCCAGTTCTCCTACTTCATGGCACATTGCTTCTGCTGAGATCAGCAGCAGTTCAACAGGATTTTTTTCGGCATATGCCACAAAGCTTTCCACACTTGTAAAAGCCTGGATCTCAAATGGAATGTTTTTTTTCTGATTCAGATAATCCATGAAATTGCGGGCATATTCTGCCTCCAGATCACAGACTGCAAAAACTTGTTTTTTCAATACATACCTCCCATGTACAACATCACACTCATAAAAATCGGAACGGTAAAATGGATATTTTCCCATCTGTTACCATTCCGGCAGTAAGCTTTTCGTTTGCCCGTCCGGATATAATCATTTATGTAGTTCATCAGATAATGAAGTCTTTGGCTGAAACCGCCACAGAAGATCAGAACAGTCAGAGAAAGGATTCCTCCTGTCAGAAATGCATACCAGATACACCACAGGATATGTACCGGTCCCATAATTCCTCCCAGTACACAAAACAGTTTAATATCGCCGGAACCAAGCATTCGAAAATAAAACAGCCAGCCAAGGATCACCAGTGGGATTCCTGTTCCTGAAATAAAAAATGCTGTCCCGTTCCATCCTCCACGCCACAGATCATAAACAAATCCGGCCGCAAGAGAAAACAGGATCCAGCTGTTTTTTATCTTCATCTGATACAGATCCATCAAAACAGCAACTCCGGTGATCATCAGAACCAATATTCTGCTGACAATAACACCAACCACACTCCTTTCTGTATGCAATTGTATAAAAAATGATAATAAAAAGGGATTTTCCGTCTGAACCGACGGGGTGAATACCAGAAGATTTCTGGTGAACTTATTATAGACTGCACGTGACTGCTTTGTAAAGAAAATTCGTTCGTCAAATTCTCTGCTTTTGTGACAGAAGGAACAAATCAAAATAACAAAGCAAAGTAATTTCCTGTTATATGAAAAATCCCACAATCCACGGTTCATGTGGATTGCAGGACTTTTACATGTGCGCATCAACGATTATTTGATTATTTATACTTATTTACAATTTCCTTCATCTGCGGAAGTTTTTCTTCCATATCTTTTACCAACTTGAACTGTGTTCTGCAGCGATCCAGATTATGACCCTCTCTGTGAATTTTGAAATAATGATCCCCTTCCAGATAATCTGTCAGGAATCGCATTCCGCATTCAAAAGTCATAAGGATCGCACCCATCGGAAGCATATCCAGTTCTGTCTCGGTCAGTGCCCCGGCACATCCTTCTATGAAGCCTTTGACATAAACTTCATACAGGTGCAGGTCACAGGATATTTTTGTCAGGTCTTTCTCATCTTCTGCTCCGGTACTTGCACCAAAGCGGATGGAATCACCGAAATCATTCACAGAAAGTCCCGGCATTACCGTATCAAGGTCGATAACACAGATTGCTTTTCCGGTTGCATCATCAATCATAATGTTATTCAGCTTGGTGTCATTATGTGTAACACGCAATGGCAGTTTTCCCTGCTCCTGCATATCACACAAAACATGTGCCAGATCTGTGCGGTCCAGCACAAACTGGATTTCTTTTTCCACCTCAGCTGCTCTGTGACATACATCTTTTTCCACAGCTGCTTTGAACTTGTCCAGTCTGTCCACCGTGTTATGGAAATTTACGATTGTCTCATGAAGAGTCTCGGCAGGATAATCTGCAAGCAGTCTCTGGAAATGTCCAAAGGCAACCGCGCTCTGATAAAAATCATTCTCATCTTTTACCATATCATAACAGGTTGCATTTTCAATAAACAGATAAACTCTCCAGTACTCGCCTTCTTCATCTACATAATACGGCAGATTTTCTCTGGTCATTACAATGTTCAGTGTCTCTCTTTCTACATCTCCGCCGGCCTCCTGAATTTTCTTCTTCAGCCAGGCAGTAACTCCACTGACATTCTCCATCAGTTCTACAGGCTTTGTAAAAATACTCTTATTCATTCTCTGAAGAATATAATGCTTACCTGTATCATAAGTCAGACGATATGTATCATTGATATGTCCGCTTCCATAAGGAACGCATTCTGTCAGAGTTCCCTCCAGATCAAATGCATTGATGGTGTTTTTTATTTCTTGACTGATTTCCACTCGACTATTCCTCCGTTATACTATATTTTTAGATCAAAGTGTGCTCCTGGAATCATCCTTTGATACCACCGGTAACACCGCCAATGATCTTCTCTGACAGGAAGATATACAGAATAAATGTCGGCAGGAATACGATGGTTACCGCTGCAAACATTCCGGCCCAGTCACCTGTGTATTTCATGGAGTTGATCATTCCATAAAGTCCAGGTGCAACAGGTTTCAGCTTGTCTGAGCTTGCAAAGATCAGTGACAGGAAATATTCATTCCAGATATTAATAAAGTTAAAAATAGTTACAGTTACAATTCCTGACTGCGCCATAGGAAACATAATCTTCCAGAAGGTTTTCATCGGAGGACATCCGTCAATTGCAGCTGCTTCCTCATAGGTTCTGGAAATATTACTGAAAAATGTAAGCAGGAAAATTGTAGTATACGGTACATTGATACCCACATACAATATGATCAGCACTGTCCGTCCCAGCGCAACATTGTTCAGAATTCCCATACCTGAGATAATACTGAACAGCGGAAGGACTACCATGATTGCCGGAACGCCCATAGCAGATACAAAACTTGTCTGGATAAATTTGTTTGCAATAAAGTCAAATCTTGACAGTACATAGGCTGCCGGTGCACAAACCAGAATAAGGAGTGTACAGGAAATCACGGAATAAATCAGAGAGTTTCCGAAGAATCCGGCAACACCGGCTCCATTCCATGCTTTCGCATAGTTTTCAAAATGAAAACCTGATTCGAACTTCAGAGCTTTCCCCTGAAAGATTTCTGCTGTAGTAGAAAAACTTGCGCCAAATACCCAGCCCAGAAGTGCTATGGTGAAGATCACCCAGATCAGCAGGATGATATATCCAGGCAGAAGTTTCATTTCTTTCTTCAGATTAAAGGATTTGCGTGCCTCTTTTTCTTTTGCCATTTCTCATCCCTCCTTAGAATTCCAGATCATCATCTTTGATCACTCGGTTACAGATTACAAATACAATTACCACACAGATACTGAGCAGTACACCGATTGCAGCTCCCAGACCTGCATTTCGTTCTGTGACTGTATTTCCGCCACCAAAGATCTGCATGTACATATAAACATAAGGAGTAATGGTCTGTGTGTCTGCGGTTACTGTGGAGAAAAGCTGTGACCATACGAAGAAACCTACACTGCTTACAGACCACATGGTAATATTTGTCTTAAATACTCCCTTTAACAAAGGAAGTGTCATATAACGGAACTGTGCCGGTTTGGTTGCTCCGTCAATCGTTGCCGCTTCATAATATTCCGGACTGATACGCTCAATACCACTGAGCCAGATCAGCATATGGTAGCCAACCATTCCGAAGCAGTATGCAAAAAGCAGCGCCCAGAATTTATGATCGTTATCCAGAAACTGGATTTTTGCCAGATTATCCAGATGAAGTGCTGTAAAAAACTCTTTCAGCAGACCATATCTTGGGCTGTACACGTACTGCAGCCACATAGTTGCAAGTGCTACTGCACTGACAATATTCGGCATGTAAATAATAGCACGGAAAAGTTTCTTTCCACGGATGCCACTGGTAAGAATAACTGCAAACAAAAGAGACAGACTCATTACCACCAGCCCACCAACAAGCCAGATACGAAACAGGTTAAAAAATGAGGTTTTGAACAGGCTGGTATTCATCAGCTTCACATAGTTTCCAAATCCCTCGAATTTCCACAGATCCATGGAATCTGTAACTCCGTCGATTCTGAAAAAGCTCATAATGACTGTTCTGATAATCGGATAAAGAAAGATTCCCAGAAACAGCAACACTGCCGGAGTCAGAAATACAACAATCATCGTTTTGTTCTTCTTCAAGAAAATACCTCCTCTGCTGAATGCCGTTAACTCAAAAAAGATGGCGGCAGCGTAAACACGATGCCACCATCTTTATAAATTCGTTATTTATTTCGCTGCGTCCTGCATAGCAGAAACAAATTCATCTGCTGTCATGGAACCAGCCATTAATTTAATGAAGTTTTCTTTGATAACCGGTGTCATATCTACGTTGGATTCTACGCCGCATGCCCATGTGAAACGGTTGGTGCTTGCATCGATAACAGGTTTTGTGCAGGCAACCATTTCCGGCCATTCTGTGTTTGTTGTATCAGCCGGGATACCTACGGATTCATCTGCCAGTTTCTTATCGTATTCACCTTTTGTGATGAATGTAACCAGATCAAACGCTTCTTTTGCAAGTTTTGTATCTTTGTTGATACCAAATACCTGTGCACCAAAGTTGTTTGTTTCAGTTCCGTTTGCACCGTCTGTCAGTTCCGGATATGCAAAGCATCCCCATTTGAAATCAGGGCCGGCCATCTCTTTAACTTCATTTGGTAACCAGGAACCATTCAGATACATAGCAGCTGTTCCAAGAGCAAGCTCTGTATTCTGACCTGCCGGCCATACGTTGGAACCAACCATTTCTGAATAATATCCATTAGATGCAAGTTCTTCGATATCCTGTGCCATCTGAAGAACTGCCGGATCATCCCATTTACCTTCTGTTACGATTTCTTTTACTTTGTCTTCGCCAACCAGTCTTGCAAGATGATATCCGATCACACATGTTGCATAAGCATCATCCATAGTCATTGGTGTGATTCCTGCATCTTTTAACTTCTGGCATACTTCTTTGAATTCATCCCATGTTTTTGGTTCTTCTGTAATGCCTGCCTGATCAAACAGATCTTTATTATAGAAGAAAGCAAATACGTTCGGCTGATATGGAATAGTCTTTAATGTGCCACCGCCGGCTTCACGGCAGGCTGCCATCAGACCTGCATTTGCAGTTGCTTCATAATCATTATCTTTTGCAAGATCTTCCAGATCCAGAAGATATTTGCCATACATTCCATTTACACGGTCGATATCTTCGTCAAAAATATCGATCTGTGTGCCTCCATCAAGTGCAGGCTGAAGTGCTTCACGGTTTCCGGTACGTCCTTTAAACTGAAGGTCTACCTTAACACCTGTCTCTGCTGAATAAGCATCAACTGCTTCCTGAATCACCTGTCCCTGAGGTTCTGTAGATTCCCACATTGACCAGTAAACTAATGTGTCATCCGCTGCCTGAACAGTGAATGTCGGCGCTGCAAGTGCACCAACCATAACTGCACATAATGTTGCACTAAGCATTTTTTTCTTCATTCCCATAACCTTCTTCCTCCTTTGTCGGTTTTGGCTTTTCTTTTTCGTCCTCTTCGCTTTTGTTGATTTTCAACAATTATTTCGCTTTGTGTATTTTATCTTATCATTTTTGCACAAATAGTATTTGAACAAACGTCCAATTCTTTTGTACGAAAGTTCGTTTTTATCTGGTTTTTCTTTCCTTTTTAGTATATAATTGTACAAAACGCTCATTGGGGGAGGTAACACATTCATGGCTTTTGAGAGTATGTATCTGGATGAAGATATTCATATCGAACGCATTTACACAATCCATTATTTTGAATACAAAAGCGATTTTCATTTTGCCGGGGAGCGTCATGACTTCTGGGAATTTCAGTGTGTAGACAAGGGAAAAGCCGAGATAAGGACTGATGACGGAATCTACCATCTGACTAACGGGCAGATTATTTTTCATAAACCAAATGAATTTCATACCCTGACCGCTATCGGAAATACTGCTCCTAATATTGTGGTAGTTTCTTTTGAATGTACTTCCCCGTGTATGAAATTTTTTGAAAAAAAGCTGCTGAAACTGACTGATTCTGAGAGAAATCTGATGGGAATGCTGATCGCAGAAGCAAGACGCTGCATAGCTACTCCTCTGGACGATCCTTATACAGAAAAAATGATCAAAAAAGACGAGTTTATGTTCGGTTCCCCACAGCTGATCCGCCTTTATCTCGAACAGATGCTGATTTATATGATCCGCAGAAATTCTTCTCCTTCGACGGCTGTACCACTCGATAAATTTGTAAATCTGAAGAATAATTCTGCTGTATATAAAAGGGTGATTGCTTATATGGAGGATCATATCCGGGAAACGATTACCCTCTACGACCTGTGCCATGATAATATGATCGGACGTTCCCAGCTGCAGAAAATGTTCCAGGAACAGCATCAGTGTGGTGCCATGGAGTTCTTTTTCCGCTTAAAAATCACGTATGCCAAACAGCTGATTCGTGAAAACCAGATGAACTTCACACAGATTTCGGAATTTTTGGGATATTCTTCGATTCATTACTTCTCCAGACAGTTCAAAAAAATTGCAGGAATGACTCCAACGGAATACATAACATCAATAAAAGCACTTTCTGAACGTGACCACTGACCGTACTGTAGTTGCACATTCCATATCCGTTCGGTATAATAAAAACAACAGCAAAAGTACACTGCAGAAAGGATCTTTTTTATCATGGAAAAAAACATCAAAAAAATCGAAGATATGTCGCTGAATGCCTGGCCCTCTCACAAAGTAGAGCTCTATGACGGCTGGATCCTGCGATTTTCTTATTTCTATACACACCGTACCAACAGTGTGGAACAATTTGGAAATTCTACTCTTCCATGGCGCGAAAAGGTTGCCTACTGCGAAAATGTTTATAAACGTCTGGGATCACCTGCCATCTTCAAGATCAGTCCTCTGGTATCCCCCGATTTCGATTATACTCTCG
This sequence comes from uncultured Blautia sp., assembly GCF_934372025.1. Classification (GTDB taxonomy): domain Bacteria; phylum Bacillota; class Clostridia; order Lachnospirales; family Lachnospiraceae; genus Blautia_A. Next base: position 16,150 of record NZ_CAKROJ010000023.1, on the reverse strand, counting down.
AAAATCGTGGCTATGAAATCCAGCATGTCACGGAGGTCATGACTCTGCATTTGAATGATGCAGATCTGACTGCACCTTTTTCATCTGTGACGATCACCGATGAAATTCCGGATATCTGGATCACCAGTCTTTTTGATCTGAAAAGAATGACCAATCCCATCCACCGCTCCGTAGTTCCATCTATGTACCGTGCCATCCCCAAAGAAACAATCTGTGCCTCTGTCTGGAAAAACGGCAAAATAATTGCTACCGGACTTGGTATTCTGGACCGTGACTACATCGGAATTTATGCGATCCATGTAAAGGAAGAATACCGTGGCCAGGGATTTGCCCGCCAGATTTGTACGGCTCTTCTCACAGAAGGCATGAAAAAAGGCGCTGTGAATGCTTATCTTCAGGTTGTCCAGGGAAACACAGCTGCCAAACGACTGTATGCATCTCTTGGCTTCACTGATTTCTATACTTACTGGTTCCGTGTTCAGCCTGAGGCTGCTGCACAGAAAGGAGAATCATGAAAAAAATACTGGCAGTCTGTATCGGTTCCATTTTTCTGACCGCACTTTCCGGCTGCAGTCTCGGAAACGTAATTGACAGATTTGCATCTTCCAATGATCCTGAAGTTCAGGATATCCATCCGGAAACCCCTCGTGTATATATGGACGAAATACGCGGCACACTCCAGGACTTTACCGGCAATCAACTCACTCTTGTCAGTGATTCGGACACTTATGTTTTTGACATATCCCAGGCAACTCTGGAATGCACAAACGGAATGATCTGTGGTGATGCTGTCAGTGTGATTTATGAAGGACAGCTCAACAGCACCGATACCGGAGCCGTCCGTGCTCTTAAGGTTGTCGATGATTATCACAGCAGTTCACAGGCAAAAGAAAACACCACAAACGGAAAAGTACAGCAGCTGACTGCCAATTCCATTACACTCAAATTAAAAAAAGGCAAAACCGTTACCTTTCCGATCACAGGTGCTGAACAATATTATCAGAGTGGTATTAAGAAGGGAAAACGAGTCTATCTGCACTATAAAGGGGACTTTGCTCCTGTTTCTCAGGATAACCCAAATGTTCTTGACGGTTCTCATGTGAAAGTCTACAGTATTTCCGATATTGACCCGCTTGATGTTCCGTCTCCGACACCGACACCTGCTCCTCAGGAAGGCGTTGAGGTCAAAAAGGAAAATCGTCTCCGTGCAGTAATTCAGAATGTCCAGACGAATGTTCTCCAGGTATCCGTTGAAAACACTTCCAGTCTTCTGAATGTGGATATGTCTGCGATCCCATGCTACTTCAGCGGCGGAATAGAAAATGGTTCGCATGTCAACATTACCTATACCGGTGATTTTAACGGAAGCACGCTGGATGGCATCAGCATTCTCGGGATTACCGGTGAGATTCCTGAGAAATTAAGTGAGCGCAGTACCAAATTCAGCATATCCGGAGAGATCATTGCCTCTACTGCCAATACGATCACACTTCTCACCTATGATGGTGTGAATATTACATGCAACACAGAAAACGCAGCCAATGAATCTACCGGTGGATTACTTACAGGCAGTTCCGTAAAAATCACCTTCAATCCTGCCGACTCCCGAAAGACAAATATTTACAAAGCATTAAAAATAGAAGACCTGTGATTCTGCATGATCACAGGTCTTCTGTTTCATATTTTCTCTCATTGCATGACATCCGGTCATGATCATTTTCTTCGAAATCTTTCTCTGATTTCTTTCTCTCCATTTCGGAGCCATTCCCTCATCTCCACTGTATCTCCCAGAATCTGGCAAAAAGCTTCATATTCCTGACAGATCCCCTTTCCATGAGGAACCATGTATGCACCGGCATCACTTCCCAGCGCCACCTTCACTTTTTTCTCAAAAGCCGTACGCACCAGTTCTTCTGCCTTCTTTGCGATTGGTTTCAATACCTCGTCTTCATACCGGCCACATCCTATAAGGTTTCGCACTGTCACAAGTGTCGGCACCCAGACAGTACTGCTCTCTGCCAGCATGACAACCGTTTCTTCATCCATATAATTACCATGTTCCAGACTGTCCACTCCGGCCTCGATCGCAGCTCTGCTTCCATATACACCATTTGTGTGACTCATGACTGCAAATCCTTCTTCATGTGCGATATGGACCATTTCCCTGACCTCTTCAGCCTCAAGCGGTGTCCCTGTCACTTTTCCATGATTCTTAAAATCAAGCAGTCCTGTTGTCATGATCTTGATAAAATCCGCTCCGGCTGCTTTTGCTTCCAGAACTCTCTGGTGAAACTCTTTCAGATTATCAAATCGACGACCTACAATGGATCCATAGTGTCCGTTTTTATGGATAGCAAAAACAGGTGTACGATAATCAATTCCATATTCAGGAGCAAGCTTCGCGGCAAGCTCGGAGACACCATATGGGTCTCCTCCATCTCTTACAAATGAAACTTTTGCATCTCTATATGCCTTAAGACAGTTTCTGACTGCCGCTTCGTTTACTTTTTCTCTGTGTAATTTCACTGCTTCCCGATAATTCACACCATTCATCAATGCATGCGCATGACACTCTCCAAACATACTCCGCACCTCACAGATCACTGTCTGAAGAACTGACGAATCTCTTCTTCAGAAGCCCTGACAGATCCCTGTACAAAGAACGGTTTTCCGCCGCCACGTCCATTCAGAGCTTCATTCATTTCTCTTGTGAACTGACGCAGGTCACCGTCCAGTTCCCCGATTGCATACTTATAGCTGCCATCACCATTTGCAGAAAACACAGCACAACAGCCGCTGCATTTCTGCATAACGGCATCAGTCATTTTGCGCACCTGATCTGCTTCCAGTCCGTCATAAAAGAGAAGGACACTGCCTGCACCTTCCCACTTCTGAGACTCAGCTGCACAGAGTTCATTAAACATATGGCTGAGCTGACCTTTCAGACGGAAATTTTCATCCTGCAGGCGGGCAACAGCTGCTGCAGTCTCTCCAATCTTTGCTGAAAGCTGTACAGATACCTGACGATTCTGGTCATTAATCATATTAAGATAATCTATGACTCTTTTACCACAGATCATAGTCAGCCGGATTCCCTCATGGAAATTTTCAACTGTCAGAAGCTTGACTGCCCCAATTTCACCTGTATGTGTCACATGAGTTCCACAGCATGCACAGAGATCAGATCCCGGAAAACGTACCAGACGCACCTGTCCTGTCAGTTCTTTTTTGCTTCGGTAATCCAGTTTGTCCAGTTCTTCTCTGGACGGATATGTAATCTCAACCGGACTGTTTTCCCAGATCTTACGATTGGTTTCTGCCTCAATCTCAGCAAGCTGCGCCTCATTCAATACACCACTCAGATCGATCGTGATCACATCACTTCCCATGTGGAAACCAACGTTATTATATCCATAAGCCTCGTGCACAAGTCCACTCACAATATGCTCTCCGGAATGCTGCTGCATAAGATCAAATCTTCTGTCCCAGTCAATCTTTCCGACAACTTCCTTTCCTGGCTCAACTGCTTCTTTTGTATAATGAATGATTTCTCCATCTTTTTCCTGTACATCCAGAACTTCAACTGTATCAAGTGTTCCCAGGTCACATGGCTGTCCGCCTCCCTCAGGATAAAAAGCCGTCTGATCCAGAACGATCTCAAATCCCTTTTTACCTTCCCGGCATTCCAGGACTTTTGCCTTAAATTCTTTTATGTATACATCCTCATAATAGAGTTTTCTTGTCTCACTCATGATGTCATGTCCTTCTTTCTATATATTATTTCTCTCAGTTGAAAAGTCTCCCTGATGAATCCTCACTGTCTGCTGACAATTATTTCGCCATTTAGTATAGCACAGTTTAACTTCCATGCACAGGAAAATACACTCCATATAATTGAAAAAAGACAGGCGAGCGTAATGCATCGTCTGCCTTCTCTCATATATTTTAATTAAAAGGTAAGGGTGTATTTATCAACGCTTATCTGAGCTTTTCCATCTGCTGCAAAGCTGATATTATCTGCCTCCTGTGGAGTAAACAGTACCATAGTTGCAGTCTGACTTCCGTCATTGATAAAAATCTCTACGCTGAATCTGTCCATAAGAATTCTTAAAGTCACTTCACCGCCTACTGGCTTCACCTGAATATCTCTTGTATGAAGGATGTCATACATATATCCACTGCGGCTGCGGTCAAGAGAGAGAACTTCTTTTACCGGATCATAAGTGATCGTAGAATCATACGTTTCATCTGCTGCAAGTTTTATCGTGAATTTCTTAAATTCGTCTGTTACCTTCAGCTTCACTGTCATGTCAAGTACACGTCCGTCCACACCATTCAGAACAGTTTCATCGGAGATTTCCACATTTTCATAATGAACATGTTCTCCACGATAATTTTCAATCTCACGAACCGGATGCTGAATGAGTTTTCCTTTTCGGTAATTGATTTCTCTCGGAACTGTCAGCTGTCCGAAATATTTCACACCATCCGGAACAAATTTGGAATTCGGCCATGCCTGCATCCAGGCGATCATCACACGTCTTCCATCCGGTGTCAGCATAGTCTGTGGAGCGTAGAAATCAATTCCACTGTCGAGCGGCTGTACATCCTCTCTGATGAACTGATGTGTCTTTTTATCATAAGTTCCTGTCAGATAAATAACACTGTGTCCTACATGGAACTTCAGACCTTCCGGCATCATCGCCATCGGACTTACGACCAGAACATGCTTGCCGTCTACTTCATAGAAATCCGGGCATTCCCACATTTTTCCAAGTCTCTCATCACTGTGATCAAGTACGGATACATATTTCCACTCAAACGCATCCTCACTTCTGAAAAGAAGGATTCGACTGTTTCCATCATCTGTCATATTGGAAATGACTGCATAATAAAATCCATCTTCATCTTTCCAGATTTTAGGATCGCGGAAATCAACCTTACTTCCGCCTGCCGGAATATCCTCGCCGGTAATGACAGGATTCTTTTCATATTTTTCATAATCTGTTCCATCACCAACTGCCAGACACTGTGTCTGATGAGTTGGAAGTTCTCCGTTCGCCATTGGAATATCGCTTACATATCCAACTCCGGTATACATCAGAAGATGTCGGCCATCCGGAAGTTCCAGACCACTTCCTGAGAAGCATCCGAAGTTATCATAGGATTCTTCCGGAACCATAGCAAGCGGAAGTCTCTCCCAGGTAATAAGATCCTTACTCGTCACATGTCCCCAGTGCATCGGTCCCCATTGATTTGAATACGGATGATACTGATAAAACAGATGATATTCATCTTTATAAAAGGAGAATCCATTTGGATCGTTGATCCATCCGGAACCGCCTGTCACATGATAGCAGGGACGTTCTTCCGGAGAAATTCTTTTTAACTGTTCCTGCTCAAATTCTCTTGCTTTCATTAATTTCTCTTTACTCATAATACTTTATCTCCCTGTTATTTAATATGATGCAATCCATAGAAATCTTAGTCAGGGCTTTTGCCCACGACATCTTAATATATCAGCCCTTGATACCAGAGGAAGCAATACCTTCAACATAGTATTTCTGCATGAAGATAAACATGATGATCATCGGAATCGCAGATACTACGAGGGCTGCCATGATCGCACTGTAATGAACCGGTTTTGTTCCAAAGAAGGACTGTACTGCAAGCTGGATCGTACGTTTATCTTCACCTGTCATTACAAGGAATGGCCACATGAAGTCGTTCCAGTGAGATACAAAGTCAAGGATAAATACGGTTGCATATACTGTTTTGGAGATCGGCATAACGATCTGGAAAAAGGTTCTGATCGGACTACATCCGTCAATTGCTGCTGCTTCGATCAGGTCATCCGGTACATCACAGAAGAACTGTCGGAACATATAAATGGAGAAACATTTTGCCACAAAAGGAACAACCAGCGCTGCCAGTGTATTTACCCAGCCAAGCTGAGACATCTCAATATACAGCGGAAGCATGATTGCTTCCATCGGAAGTACCATCAGTGCGATTACCAGGTTCAGAATTGCTTTTTTACCTTTGAATTCAAATTTAGCCAGTGCATATCCACACATGGAGTTTACAAGCAGATCCAGAACAAGGATCAGTGCAATGTAAAGCAATGTGTTCTTAAATACCTGCGGAAGGTTCAGTCTGGAAAATACTTCTGCATAGTTATCCAGAGATGCCTGTACCGGCAGGAAAGTTGTCAATGATGACATATTTGCAAAGATTTTTGCTTCTGGTTTCAGAGATGCGGAAATCATCCAGATCAAAGGTGATACAAAAATGATTCCGATTATAATATTTGCAAAGTAAAACATGAATTTACCAAACTTTGCGGAAAATTTCATTGATTTAGTCATGTTCGTATCCTCCTTTCTCAGTCTGTTGCCGCTGTAACTTTTTTCATCGCCATAGACATACATACAACGATCATAAAGAATACAGTTGCAATAGAGCAGGCATAACCAAAGTTACCTTTCTGGAAGCCCTGATCGTAAATATAGTAAACCAGAGTTTTTGTGGAGTTCTTCGGACCACCCTTTGTCATAATGTATGGCTGTGTGAAGAGTTTCATTGCCTGGATCATAGTGATCATGATTACGTATTTAATAGTTCCCTTCAGTCCCGGAAGAGTGATGTAAAGGAACTGTTTGAATTTCGTAGCACCATCTACAGAAGCTGCCTCATACTGGTCTCTCGGGATTCCCTGAAGTCCTGCCAGGAAGATCATCATCTGATAACCGGCACCCTGCCATGCAGACATGAAGATGATGGAATTCATCGCTGTGCTTGCATCGCTCAGGAATTTAATCGGGCTCATTCCCAGAGATACAAGAATAGAGTTGATCAGACCTGTATTCGGGTTTGCATTGTAAAGTACGGACCACAGTACAGAGATAACAACCATAGAAGTAAGCTGCGGTGCAAAGTACATGGTACGGAAAATGGAAACTCCGCGGAATTTCTTGGAAACAAGAAGTGCCAGACCAAGTGCGAGTGCACACTGTACAGGAACTACGATAACTGTAAAGTATACTGTATTCTTCAGTGCAGCCCAGAAGTTCTTGTCACTGAAAAGTTTTTGATAGTTGTCAAACGCGATAAAGCTTGTCGCATCCGGTCTCATGATCTGATATTTAAATCCGGAAAAGTAAACTGTGTAGATCATTGGTACTACAAGGAATGCGATCAGCAGGATCACTGCCGGTGCAACAAACAGATATGCAGCACGTCTCTCATCACGCTTACGACCACTGAGTTTTGCCTTATTCATAACCTTTCCCCCTTGTCTATAAAAAGATTTTTACATAGGGACAGCCGCACCGCAGAGCGATGCGGCTGTATATCCTGCATTTCTACTGTTTATTTATTCAGCATAGTATGTCTCATAATCTTCTGTAAATGTTTCAGCAACTGTATCAAGTTCAGACTGAACATAATCTGTATCAACTTCACCTGCACTGGATGCATCAGAGAAGATGTTTGTCATAGCTTCTGCATATGCTGCGGAGAATGTAGCATAGGAAGGTGTTCTCGGACGCGGAACTGCTGTATTCTCAAGCTGTTCTTTAAACAGAGCACGCGGTCCTTCTTTATAATCTGCCATAGCATCTGTATCATAAGCAGAAACACGTGTTGCCGGTTTTGCGATTGCTGCTGCATATGTTGCAACATTGTCTGTGTTCATTAACCATGCCAGGAATTCACCAGCTGCATCTACGTTCTCACAGTCTTTGGAAATTGCTGCTGACCAGTCACCACATGGAGAAACTGCTTTTTTAGTATCATCATTTACTGGATAGTAAGTTACGCCCCAGTCAAAGTCTGCACTCTTTTCAAGAGTAGCTACATCCCATGATCCACCAAGCATTGTAGCGCATGCACCGTTGAGGAATTCATCTGTGATTGGCTCAATGTTTGCATATCCTTTTGCGATCAGGTCTGCAAGCCATGTTGTTGTGTTCACTGCTTCTTCACTGTTTACATATCCGTCTGCTTCTTTACCATCTTCACTGATGTAATCTTTTCCAGCTGACTGATACATTGGCTCAAGTGCATATGGAAGTCCTTCGCCGTGGTCCATGATGATGTGTGTTCCTACATAATCATCTGTGGTGCATTTTTCTGCAATCTCTGCAACCTCAGACCATGTAAGTGGATTTTCAAGAGTACGGGAATCAAGATCATCTGTATCTACGCCGCATTCTTTGAGGTAATCTTTGTTGTAGTAGAATGCTACGGAAGATTCTGTTGCACCTACAGCATATAATTTGCCATCATATGTATTCTGTGTCATTGAAGAATTTACGAAATCTGCTTTATCTTCATCTGTGAAATAGTCATCAAGCGGAACTGTAATTCCATTAGCTGCATAATAAGAAACCTGCGGTCCGTCTACATAGAAGATATCCGGAAGATCATTGGAAGTAACTGCGGTAGCGATCTTGTTATCGTAAGCATAAGAATCTGAACGGTCGATTGCTTCACGGCTTACCTGAATATCCGGATGCTCTGCGTTCCATGCATCAAGTTTCTCTACCCACCATGCTTCGATCTCTTCTGTATCTGTTGGGCTCCAGATTGTGATATTTGTTACATCGTCTGCGAATACCGGTACAGTTGTTACTGCTCCAGAAACTGCAAGTGCTGCTGCCATTGCTAAACTAATGGTTTTTTTCATTTTAATTATCCTCCTTTTAAGCTTTAAGCTCTATTTCCACCGCGCGAAAAGGAAATATTGTAGAACGCGTTCCATGTTCTTCAAAAAAAATAATTTCAAGTCCGTTACTTCGTGTTCTTTGTGGAATCCGTTCCATATCGTGGTTTTATAATACTTCGATACAACGAATTTGTCAACTCATTTTCAGCAAAAAGTACGCTCAAAACACATTTCCGTGCATTTTTATAATTTATCATCTTCTTTTTTGTACATTATGCACATGGATATAAGTTATACTTTTAACAAAGTCTCTGTATAATAGAATAAAGCGAGTAAAAACATTTTCTGCCCTTACTCGCTTTATTATTGTCTGACTATTTTGTGTATTACTAATTATTTTATGTGTAATTAAATCGTTATTCGTATATTTTGTTTTATTTTCTATATTTCTCCGGTGATTTCTACGGGATATGTACTCTGTCCCTGCTGCAATTTCACCGATAAAATCTGTCTGTGTGGAACGCGTTCCTTTCCTTCAATCAAGTTCAGTACTGTTCTTGCACAAGATTCTGCCAGAAATTTAACGTTCTGACAGATTGCTGTCACTTCCGGATAACAGATCCTGCTGACATCCATTCCATCATAAGTGATCACTTTCAGGTCTTCCGGTACTCTTTTTCCTGCCTGCATTGCAAGATGCATATAACACAGTGCAGGCTGATCTGCCGCAAACACACCATCAGCATCCGGATATTTTTCTATTGCTTCCTTCGCAGCGTCCCAGTAGGACTGATGGTCAAATTTATTCCATTCCATCTCGATATTCAAGACTTCTATTCCATGTGCTTTCAATGACTCTTCAAATACTGTATGTCTGTCATTGGCAGCTACGTTCGGTGCGATACCTGTTATTTGTACGATCCGCTTACATCCGTTTTTGATCATGATCTCGGCTGCGACTCTTCCTCCATACAGATGATCTGAACCAATTATAGGAATTTCCGGTCCGAAATCCTGATCCAGAGCAACTATTGTATGCTTTCTGTTCGCATATTCAGTTTTATGGAGTGTATGTGCACCGGTAATAATCCCATCTACCATATTACGATCCAGCATATTCAGATAATCACGCTCTCGATTACTGCTTCCGACCGTATTACAGATCATTGTTTTGTATCCCAGTTTATAAAGCGAAACCTCTGTTTCCCGTGCGAACGCGGAGAAAAAAGGGTGATCCAGATCCGGAACAAGTACACCAATAATTCCTGTCCGATTACGAAAAAGGTTTCTTGCCAGTTCATTTGGTGTATATCCCAGTTCTTCGATTGCCTGTTCAATCTTTTTACGTGTATCAGCAGATACATATCCACTGTCATTGATAACTCTCGACACAGTACCGATACCTACTCCGGCTCTCTGTGCCACATCTTTCATACTTGCCATTCTTTACTTAACCTTTCATACTGCTATTACTAATACCTGATATTCCTGTCTCTCACAGCAATACCTGCATCACTTGAAAAATTTTCCCTTCGCACGGTTGAAAATACATTATGATGCGTTCTGTTTTTATAATTTTGCGTATGAAAAGTATAACATAACTGAATTTTCTTTACAATTAACATACTGCGGTATATGTGAACACTTTTTCGTCAAAAAAGAGAATCACTATATAATAGCAATTCTCTTTCTTAATCATTTTATGTCCTTTGTTACACGAAGTCGTGTCATAGCTCTTGCAAGCGCAGCCTGACTTCTGTGATATTCTACGATACTCTGCTTCTGACGAAGCTGCTCTTCGGCACGATCACGGGCTTCCTCAGCTCTTCGGATATCAATCTCCTCCGGGCGTTCAACCGTCAGACAGAACAACTTGGCACGATTATTGATCATCTCTACAAATCCTGCACTTACCGCTACTGTCTCCCAGTTTCCTTCAGCATCTTCGAATTTCAGTTCTCCCGGGACGATTGCACAGATCATGTTGGCATGATGAGCAAGAAACTCTTTCTGTCCATCTTCAGCCGGAATGATCAGAGAATGGGCACGTCCTGCAAAAAACTGTCTGTTTGCAGCGTATATTTCAAGACCGAATGTATTCTGCATAAGCCTCACTCCTTACTGTTCCAGAGTTTTTGCTTTTTCAATTACTTCGTCTATGGTTCCTACATTAAAGAATGCATTTTCCGGATACTCATCCATCTCACCATCGATGATCATCTTGAATCCACGGATTGTTTCTTTAAGTGGAACATATTTTCCAGGAATACCTGTGAAGTTCTCAGCTACATGGAATGGCTGAGACAGGAATTTCTGAATCTTTCTTGCACGGAATACCGTATTTTTATCCTCATCAGAGAGCTCTTCCATACCAAGAATTGCAATGATATCCTGCAGTTCTTTGTACTTCTGAAGAACCTCCTGCACACGGCGTGCTACTTCATAATGCTCTTCACCTACAACATCAGCTTCCAGAATACGAGATGTGGATTCCAGTGGGTCAACTGCCGGGTAAATACCCTGTTCAACAATTTTTCTGGAAAGAACAGTCGTTGCATCCAGATGTGCAAATGTCGTTGCCGGAGCCGGGTCAGTCAGGTCATCGGCCGGTACATAAACTGCCTGTACAGATGTAACAGATCCGGATGTTGTAGATGCGATACGCTCCTGCAATTCACCCATTTCTGTTGCCAGAGTAGGCTGATAACCTACTGCGGATGGCATACGTCCAAGAAGTGCAGATACCTCTGAACCTGCCTGTACAAAACGGAAGATGTTATCAATGAAAAGAAGAACATCTCTATGCTCTGTATCACGGAAATATTCAGCCATAGTAAGACCTGTTTCCGCAACACGCATACGGGATCCCGGTGGCTCGTTCATCTGTCCGAACACTAAGGCTGTTTTCTTAAGTACACCGGATTCTTTCATTTCGCTCCAAAGGTCATTACCTTCACGGGAACGTTCACCAACACCTGTGAAAATAGAATATCCACCATGTTCTGTTGCGATATTCTGGATCAGCTCCTGAATCAGAACTGTCTTACCTACACCAGCTCCGCCGAACAGACCGATCTTACCACCTTTGGCATATGGTGCCAGAAGATCGATAACTTTGATTCCTGTTTCCAGGATCTCAACTGCCGGTTTCTGTTCTTCAAAGCTCGGCGGATCTCTGTGAATTACCCAATGCTCTGCATCATCCAGAGATTCTCCACCATCTACTGTCTCTCCGAGAACATTAAACAGTCTTCCCAGAGTACAGTCACCTACAGGAACTTTGATTCCGCTTCCTGTAGCAACTACTTCTCTATCTCTCTGAAGTCCCTCACTGGCACTCAGCATGATGCATCGAACCACATCATTTCCAAGGTGCTGAGAAACTTCCATAACACATTTCTTACCGTTGTTTTCGACTTCAAGAGCGTCCTTGATATCCGGCAGATCTCCATCTTCAAAAACAACGTCTACAACAGGTCCCATGACCTGTACGATCTTACCTTTACTCATCCTCGTCACTTCCTTTTCTGAGCCTTAGCACCACTGCAGACCTCTGTGATCTCCTGTGTGATTGCAGCCTGACGTGCCCGGTTATACTGAATCGACAGATCCTGAAGCATTTTCTTTGCACTGTCTGTTGATGCCTGCATGGCTGTCATTCTGGCATTGTTCTCACTGGCATATGCTTCAACCAGACATCCATAGATCACACCGGTCAGGTAATTCGGAATCATAATATCCAGTACGCCATCTGCGGAAGGAAACATTTCTATTTCTTCCTGATGAACCTCTATTGGCATTCCAAGCGGTGAAAAGCTGGTCTTTTTTAAAGGAAGAAGCTGCATATTTACCGGTTCCATCACAACTGCATTCTGCATCTGTGTATAGATGATATGCACCTCGTCCACTTCTCTTTCCAGAAAGCTTCTTATAACTTCCTCACTGATCATTCTTGCCCTGTGCATGGTCGGCTTCTGTACGGTATAACGGAAGCTTCCATCCATATCCACATTTTTTTTGCTGAAGTACTGTCTGCCCACAACACCAAGGACATAAAGTTTGTGATGGCCAGGGGTTTTTGCCATGAACTCTTCTGTCATCTTGGTAATGTTATGATTGTAAGCACCTGCCATTCCCTTGTCACCGGTTACAACGATTGTTGCAATCTTACGCTCTTCCTGCGGAATCAGGTGACGGATACTGAAGAAGGGATGCTGAATATCCGGGATATGGCGGAGGATACGTGCAATCGCATTCTGCATGTTGTAGAAATACGGTTCTGTATCCGACAATATCTTTTTGGCTTTTTTCATTTTGGAAGAGGAAATCATATACATGGCATTGGTAATCTTCATCGTGTCCTGGACACTGCTAATCCTGCTTTTTATTTCTCTTGCATTTGCCATAAATTCCTCCTGCTGGTCACTGTCATACATGCTCACCCATGCTTCAGTGACTGCACTTTACACATTATTATTTGGTAGCTGCGCGGTCTTTGAACTCATCCGCAACCTGAAGGATCTTTTCTCCCAGCTCATCACTGAGTACTTTGGTTTCTTCGATTTCTTTACCGATTTCAGGATAAACGTTATCAAAATATGCCAGAAGATCCATCTGATACTGTTTTACATGCTTCTTATCCACATGAACCATTTTCTTATGAGTTGCTGTCCACAGTGTAATAACCTGCTCATGAAGCTTCAGTGGATTACACAATGGCTGTTTCAGAAGTTCCATCAGACATCCGCCATATGCCAGCTGTGCTTTGGTCGCATCATCCAGATCTGAACTGAACTGAGTGAAGACCTCCATCTCACGATACTGTGCAAGATCGATACGGACACTTCCGGATGCTTTTTTCATTGCCTTTGTCTGCGCTGCACCACCAACTCGTGATACAGAAAGTCCGACGTTTACGGCCGGTCTCATACCTGAGAAGAACAGGTCGCTCTCCAGGAAGATCTGACCATCAGTAATAGAAATTACGTTGGTCGGAATGTAAGCGGAAACATCTCCTGCCTGTGTCTCAATGATCGGAAGAGCTGTAATAGATCCACCTCCCATTTTGTCATTCAGACGACTGGATCTTTCCAGAAGTCTGGAATGCAGATAGAATACGTCACCAGGATATGCTTCACGTCCCGGAGAACGTTCCAGTAACAGAGACAATGCACGATATGCTACTGCGTGTTTGGAAAGGTCATCATATACGATCAGCACATCTTTTCCCTGATACATGAAGAACTCTGCAAGTGCAGTTCCTGCATAAGGAGCAATGTACTGAAGCGGAGCACAATCACTTGCTGTCGAAGAAAATACTGTCGTGTACTCCATTGCACCATATTTTTCAAGGTTTGATACAACCTTGGCAACGGTTGATGCTTTCTGTCCGATTGCTACATAAATACAGATTACATCCTTTCCCTTCTGGTTCAGGATAGTATCGATTGCGAGAGAAGTCTTACCGGTCTGTCTGTCACCGATGATCAGCTCACGCTGTCCACGACCGATCGGGAACATGGAATCCAGTGAAAGAATACCTGTTTCCAACGGTACTGTTACAGATTTACGATCAATGATTCCAGGTGCCGGATTCTCTACCGGACGATAGCCCTCTTCTTCGATCTCGCCTTTTCCATCTATCGGAGCACCAAGGGCATTTACGATTCTTCCTACATAACCATTACCTACAGGAATACCTGCCTGTTTACCGGTGCGGGTTACTTTGGTTCCCTCTCTGATTCCGGTATCCTTACCAAACAGAATACATCCCATGCTGTTTGTACGGATATCCTGAACCATTCCCTTGAGTCCGTTTTCAAATACTACAACCTCACCATACATGGCATGGTCAATTCCGTAAACGGTTGCAATTCCGTCACCTACAGAAATAACCGTACCCACTTCCTGGTTCTGGCTGATCTCATCATAATTTTCTATTTCTTCTTTCAGAATAGAAATAATCTCATCTGGGTTGATTGCACTCAACGTGTTCACCTCCGGGTCAGTTTCTGTTGAAGCATACGATAACGTCCCCGCATACTCCAGTCAAATTCACGTCCGTCTGCCAGAAGAATAAATCCTCCGATCAGACTTTTGTCTTCTATCATTTCTATTTCGGCATCTGTAGCCTGAAATTCCCGGCACAAAAATGCTTTGATGCCTTTGAGCTGTTCATCCTTTGGCTTTGTTACATAACGCATTACCGCATGAAGGACTTTTTTCTCTCTTCTGCAGATTTCTTCATAGTCCTCAAAAATCTCTTCAAGAAGAGCTATGTTTCTGTGCTTACAGGTGACCTTGATAAAATTCTTCATCTCATCCGGAATCACTCTGTCGATCACTCTGCTCTTTTCTTCAAAAGGCACCAGTGGGTTCTCAAGGCTTTCGGAAAGTCCCGGAACCTCACGGAATATTTCTTTTGTTGTCTGTACGGCTTCTGTTGAAACAGAAAGCTCGTACAGTGTTTTTGCATAATTAACAGCGGTCGCTGTCATCCGGATCACCTGCTTCTTCTAAAAATTGATCATATAAGGATAAATCCTGATCTGCTCCACTGTTCTTACCAATGATCTTGGCTGCTGCTTCCATGGCAAGAGATGCAACATCACCTTTCATCTGACGCATTGCATTCTCACGTTCCATACGAATGTCTTCCTGTGCTTTTGCAAGCATGGCATCTACTTTTGCTGTCGTCTCTTCTACGGTATGGTCTGCCTGAGCTTTGGCTTCTTTTCTTGCCTGCTCCATGATCTGGTAGGATTCTTCTTTTGCGGATCTCAGGGCACCTTCATACTGTTCCTGAAGTGCTCTGGCATTATCCTGTCGTTCCTTTGCATCTGCAAACTGCTGGTCGATCATAGCTTTTCTCTGATCCATCACATTTATGATCGGTCCAAATAAAAACTTCTTCATCAAAAGATACAGAACCAACAGGTTGATGATCGTAAAGACAAGGTTGATGTCAATCTTTATCACCGTTGTCCACCTGCCTCTCTCCTGATTAACTTCATATTAGTATTAGCCCAGCATGATGATGATCAGAAGACCGATTACGAAACCATAGATAGCTGTTGCCTCGGCAAGAGCACATCCTAACAGAAGGTTCTTACTGATCTTGCTTTCTGCTTCAGGCTGTCTTGCGATAGCTTCTACTGCTTTGGAAGTTGCGATACCGATACCGATACCAGCTCCGATACCTGTAAGAACTGCGATTGCTGCTCCGATTGCTACTAATGTTGACATAATTTTTTCCTCCTAGATAGACAAAATATAATGGATATTTTTGATTAGATATACTGTTTATTATTCAATTGCTTCCTTGATAAACAGTGATGTCAGGAATACGAATACATACGCCTGGATGAATCCGTCAAAGAAATCAAAGTACAGGCTGAATGGTAAGGGAAGAATTGCCGGACATATAAATTCAAGCAATTTCATTACTACAAAGCTTCCCAAAACATTACCGAATAATCGCAT
>NZ_CAKROJ010000022.1 GCF_934372025.1 uncultured Blautia sp. | reverse complement strand
AAAACTGAACGGATCCATTCCGTCAGTTGCTAAGGCAATCTCTGAGAAGGATGCGGATCTGATCAGAGAAAGAGCCAAAATGCAGGCAGAAGCGGGTGCTACATTTCTGGATGTATGTGCGTCTGTAGAAGAGGACGTAGAAGTGGAAACACTGAAATGGATGATCGATCTTGTACAGGAAGTGACGGATACACCAATCTGTGTAGACAGTCCAAGTGCGAAGTCCTGTGTGGCAGCAATTCCATTTTGTAAGAGACCGGGACTTGTGAATTCCGTATCTCTTGAAGGCGATAAGATTGACACAATTTTCCCAGTTATCGCAGACACAGACTGGGAGTGCGTAGCACTTTTATGTGATAATGATGGTATTCCGGATTCTGTAGAGCGCCGTATGAAAATTTTCTTCGGAATCATGGAAAAAGCAAAACAGTACGGAATTGCACCGAGTCGTCTGCATATTGATCCACTGGTTGTGACCCTTGGAACAGATCAGACTGCATTGACAGTGTTTGCAGACTGCTGCAGAAGAATTAAAAGCGAATATCCGGATATCCATATCACAAGCGGTCTTTCCAATATTTCCTTTGGACTTCCGGTGAGAAAAAATATTAACCAGGCATTTATGGTACTGGCTATGAATGCTGGTATGGACAGTGCAATTGTAGATCCAACCAATAAGAACATGATCGGCATGATCTACGCAACAAATGCATTGCTTGAGAGAGACGAATATTGCCTGCAGTATATTGGCAAATTTGGAAATAAAGTAGAAGAAGAAACCGTACAGCCGACAGCTGCTTCTCCGCTTGATGAGAAGATGCAGGCAGTATTTAAATTAACACAGGATGGTAAGAACAAAGAGATTGGACAGGCAGTTCAGGAGGCACTGGACGCAGGATGCGATCCAACCGCTATTCTGAATGATGGAATGATCGGTGCGATGGCTGTTGTAGGTGAGAATTTCAAGAAAGAAATCATCTTTGTTCCACAGATGCTGGCTGCCGCACGTGCGATGAAAGCCGGTGTGGAAGTTCTGAAACCATATCTTGCAACAGGTGAAGCAGGCAGTGCAGGAACGATCATTCTTGGTACTGTAGCAGGAGACCTTCATGATATTGGTAAAAACCTTGTCGGAATGATGCTTGAAAGTGCAGGTTTTGAAGTAATTGACCTTGGTGTTGATGTACCGATCCAGAGATTTATTGACGAGGTAAATGTTCACAAAGAGGCAAGCATCGTAGCTTTGTCAGCGCTTCTTACAACAACCATGCCATCTCTTCGTGATACAGTTGGAGCACTTCTAAAACAGCCATTCCGTAATCGTATCAAAATCATGGTCGGCGGAGCTCCGATCAGTCAGGAATTTGCAGATGAGATCGGTGCAGATGCATATACAGAAGATGCAGCTTCTGCGGCTGAGTGTGCTAAGAAATATGCAGAGTCCGGATTCTGTGCAAAAGCAGCAGCCGGAGAGTTTGATGATCTTCCGGTAGAAGGTGCAGAACCTGTTCAGGAAGAAGTAAAAGAAGAAGCACCAAAAGCAGAAGAAAAAACTTCAGAAGTACCGGAATTTGTAAAAGGTTCTGTAGATTTAAGCAAAATCCAGCTCCCAAAACCTGGAGAAGGATACAAACTGAACTGGGAAGCAACCAAAGAAAAATTTACGAACTACTGGCAGCACAAAAACACGGGAAGACCGTTGATGTGCGTGATCGCCAGAAGACCGGAAGTAGAACAGTTCTCTGATGGAACACCTGTTGAAGGAGGATATCTGGATCAGATCTGTCAGGGCAAATACTACAATATGCCGGAAGAACTGAAATGGAAGGATATGGAGGATAAATATCAGAATGCACAGAGAATCGTAGACCGTTATCGCTATTTCTGCGATACACATGCATTTCTGGGTGAGAGCTTCCCGAATCTGAATATTGACTTTGGACCAGGTTCCGTAGCGTCCTATCTTGGTTCGGAGATTGGATTTAAAGAAGATACCGTATGGTTCAACAAATGTCTGGACAGCTGGGATGGCGTGCCGAAACTTGAATTTGATCCGGAAAATAAATGGTTCAAAAAACATATTCAGCTTGCAAAAGACTGTAAAGAACTGGCAGGAAATGATTTTGTTGTAGATATGCCAGACCTTATGGAAAACATTGACGTACTTGCTTCTCTTAGAGGTGCACAGGATATCCTCTTTGATCTGCTGGATGAGCCGGATATGATCGGCGAAAGAATCCAGGAAGTAACCGACTGCTATTATGAATATTATGACCGCTTCTATGACATCATCAAGGACGAAGAAGGTGGAAATGCATATACTGTATTCCAGATCTGGGGACCTGGAAGAACTGTAAAACTGCAGTGTGATTTCTCGGCAATGATGTCACCGGAAGACTTCAGAAAATACATTCAGCCATCCTTACGTGAACAGAGTGAGAAAGTGGATCATGTTCTGTATCATCTTGATGGACCGGCTGCGATCAAGCACATGGATGCGCTGATGGAGATCGATGGAATTGATGCTCTGCAGTGGACAAGTGGAGATGCCGGCCCGGACGGAACACTTCCGGACTGGGATGTGATCTACGACAAGGCAATTGCAGCAGGCAAATCCATCTGGGTCAAAGTTTACTCAGGAGAGTTTGAAGACTGGATCAGAAACGTTGACCGTATCGTCAAGAAATATGGTTCACACAGTTTATTCCTTCTGTTCCCTGAAATGTCTATGGAACAGGCTGCATATCTTCTTGATTATGCAGACAGAAACTGGAGTGATGTCAAAGGAACTTACGTAGAATCTCTCGGAAGATAACCCCTTATATTAATATAGTTGAATCGTAATTATTCAGAAGGTAGTATCCCGCGAGGTGTTTTGGCATTTTTTTTGCCAAAATCCCGAGACATACAAGGCAAAATGCCATCACCGAAGGTGATTTGGAATGCATTTTGACTCGTAACTGTGAGGGTACTGAACAGTTACGTTGAATCCCAAATTCATATAAACGGGAGTCGTCAGGTAATGTCACTGCCTGGCGACTTCTTTTTAAGTAAAAACATATGAAAATAATAGGAATAACATGTTGAAAAACATACAATTTATACAAAAAATCGTAAGAAAGTATAGATTATGCAAAAGAAAAAAGAAGAATATTTCTGTGTGAAAAGTATAATTAAAGACATATTAAGGGATGCAGCCATATAAGATAAGCAGAAAAATGAAAGAGAGGTTTTTTAACATGAAACAGAAAGCAATGGATCAGAAACTTGTCGTAAGACCATTAATCGGATGTCTGACACATACACATTTCTGGGAAGGACCATGTCGTGCAGGACATAAAGAAGACATGACTGTTGAGGCAGAAACAAAGGCAGCAGATGAAACATTTAAAGAATCTGTAGAAGCTCTGAAAGGTGTAATTGATGAAGTTCAGTTCACAGAGCCAATGGATGTTCGTTATGATGAGTCTTTTGTAGTAAAAAAAGATTTATTTGAAAAAATCGGGGAAAACCTGGATGAGATCGATTGCTTCCTGTGCATGGGATGGAGAATCCCAAAACTGGAACGTTATAACAAACCAGTAATCATCTGGCAGAACGGAAATGAAGGAATCGACTTTGCAGCTTACTGCCGTTCTATCGGAGTAGAGGCTTATGTGGCAATGGATCTTCAGGATGTAAATGAGATCGCACATATCCTCTGGGTAAGAAAAGCCGTTCGCAACACAAGAGCACTTGTACTTACTGCAGGATCCTTACCGACATTTGGTATCCAGAGCCTGATCCGTGATCCGGAAGTTCTCCGTCAGCGTTATGGATTTGAAGTGGTAAAACTTCCATTCACATCTATCTTTAAATATATGGATGAGATCACAGATGAGGAAGCAAAACCAATTGCAGAGAAGATCATTGCAGGTTCCACAGATACACAGGTAAACACAGACTGGTTTATCAATGACGTTAAATATTACCTGGCAGCTAAGAAAATGATGGATATCTATGACTGCAACGCATTCTCAACTGCCTGTCATGAGCTCTGCACAACAGAAATTCCGCAGAACCGTAAATTTACACCATGTATGTGCCATTCCATCATGAAAGATGAAGGAATCCCGAGCGGATGCGAGGAAGACCTGAACGCACTTATGGCTATGCTGATCATGCAGTACGCTGCAAACCGTCCGGCATTCATGGGTAATCCGAACCATGAGACAGACGAACTGCTTCGTATCCACCATGCAGTACCGGCACTTTGCATGAATGGTTATGGAACAAAGCCACTTGAATATAAACTCTGGGCATTCACAGGTCAGGGATTTGGTGGAAAACTGCAGGTTGACTTCACAGAGAACGAGGATGATTATGTAACACTTGGTCGTTTCAACCCGGCAGGCGATACCATCTGCATTAAGAAAGGTAAAGTTATCCGTTCCGAATATGCAGATACCTATTGCAGCCCGTACTACTACATCCAGATGGATGATGCAAGAGAATATATGCACAACCTGGCAGGGTTTGGACATCATCAGGTGCTGATCTTTGGAGATTATACAAAACTTATTAAAAAGATTGCAAAGGTTATGAATTTCAATGTACTGGAAGGATGATCCCGAATGGTTTATCTGAATAATGCGGCTACATCATGGCCGAAACCTTCCTGTGTAAATGAAGCTGTACAGGCGTGTCTTATGGGCACGCCTGCTTCTCAATTCCGGGGAGGAAGTTCTATTTTAAAAAAAGATGTCGAGATGCTTTGCCGGGAAGCTCTTGGAGAGTTATTGGGTATTGCAGATCATGACAGGATTTTTTTTACATCAGGAGCAACGGAAAGTCTGAATACGGTGTTGTGTGGCCTGGATTATGGTAAAGCCGGAAACAGTATCCTGGTAACACAGACGGAACATAACAGTGTATTACGCCCTCTTATGAATCAGTCTGCATTAAAAAATTATCCGGTAAAAATAGTCTCATGTACCGAGATTGGTGCAGTGACAGAAGAATTTCTGGAAAAGGCTCTGGAAGAAGAAAAACAGGCAGGACGACAGCCGGCAGCACTTGTAGTCAATCACTGTTCCAATGTTACCGGATACATTCAGGACATGGAAATGATCAGCAGTGTTGCAAAGAAAAACAACCTTTGTCTGATACTTGATGTCTCGCAGAGTGCTGGCTGTGTTCCCGTATATGCAGATAAGTGGAATGTGGATGCTCTGATCTTTACAGGACACAAAAGTCTGCTCGGAATGCAGGGGAGCGGTGGATTTTTTATCAGAGAAGGGATCTCCCTGAAACCTTTAAAATATGGCGGGACGGGACGCAACAGCAGTCAGCTGACCTACGAAGATGAAGACTATGAATATGAAGTCGGAACACAGAATCTTCCCGGGATCACAGCATTGCTTGCAGGTGTGAATTTTGTCAGAGAAACAGGAATTGATGAGATTCATAAAAAAGAAAGTATCCTGATGCAGCAACTCTATGATGGCCTGAAAAAAATTCAGGGAATCGAAGTATATGGAAATTCAAAGGAATGCCAGGGTCCTGTCCTGAGCCTGAATTTCAAAGGGCTGACAGCATCGGATGCAGCCTATATTCTGGAAAGTGGATACGGTATTATTGTCCGTGCCGGCCTGCACTGCTCACCATTGATCCATCAGGCAATGGGAACAGAAAAAAACGGAACAGTCCGTATAAGTATTTCTTATTTTACGGAGGAACAGGAAATACGGGAATTTATTACGGCTGCGGAGCAAATTGCAGCCTCGGTGTCAGGCCGATGAGAGGACTCCAGGAAATATACTTTACAGGAGAGAACAGATGAAGATCATAGGAAAGCGGCCTTCAAGAGAGAAATGTGCAGAATCCGGCTGGTTTGCAACAGACTATCTCATGGATGCGCCGATAGACAGAGAATTTATTCTAAAACTGAAACCACTTGGAGGTTTTGCATATCTTGATATGTTGAAACAGCCTTTTTTTAAGATTGAAAATAATTATTATATGATAAAGGGGATAGAAGGAAATGATTACTTCAGGATTGCCGTTCACGGAAAACATGAAGATGAACTGGCAAAACTGGAAGCATTTATCCTGGATTGCGTGAAGGAATAAAATCTGCTATACTGAGAACGTTAAAAAATCGAATTTTGCATTAACAGATTTGATAGAATTAACGTTATTTACAGGAGGCAGACGATGAGGCTTGAACGAGATAATATTCCACTTGATAAAGATTTTCCTTTTCAGATTTCAGAAGTAGTGCTGACCCCAAAGAACAGCAGACCAGGGACCTGGCACTGGCACAGTTACTTTGAGATCACCTGTGTACTTGATGGGAAGGGAAATTATTTTGTCAATGGTCAGGAATATACGATGGAGAAGGATGATGTGATCATCTTTAATAACGTAGAGCCTCATGGGTGGAATCTTATTGGAGATGACATGAAGCTTCTGGTCATGATCTTTTCACCGGAATTTATTGCAGAGAAGATCAGCGTATTTGATACAGAATATCTGAAGCCTTTTGTAGAACGCGGAAGTAATTTCAAAAACCGCATCGGCAGAGAAGATGAGATAAATCCGGAGATTCGTGTCGGTATCCAGGAAATCTACAAGGAATGGCAGGATCGTAAAGAAGGTTATCCTCTTATGATCAAAGCGAATGTTCTCCGCATTCTTACTATGCTGATCAGAAGTTATCAGGATGAATCAAAATCAGATGAAATGCTCAAGGAGAAGAAGAATGCCATGAAGCGTCTGGAGCAGGCATTTGATTATATCGATGCTCATTACTGTGAGAAGATCACATTGGAAGAGGTAGCGTCATCCGTGTATATGAGTGCCAATTATTTTTCTTCCTATTTTCGTAAGGTGACAAATATCAGTTTCAGCGATTATGTGACACGAATGCGTATTAACCATGCCCGTGAACTTCTTCGTGAGGGCAAGAAAAATGTAACAGAAATCGCCATGGAATGTGGATTTAATAATATTTCAAATTTCTATCGTCTGTATAAAAAACATGTGGGCAAAACACCCAAGGATGAAAAGAGTAAAAATAGTTAAAAATCAGAATCAGATAAGTCATAGACTGAGCATAAACAGCCGTGTTAGGATAAAAACAGTAATGTTATATCCTGATACGGCGTTTTTAATGGGGAAAAACTTATAAAAGGAGATTTGGGGAAATGACAAAAATAGACAGTTATGTAGAATGTTCAGCAGCAGGCATGAAGTATCGCCTGATACCGGTAACAGAGGAAATCATCCGTTGCGTGATCGCAAAAGACGAGGTAAAAACAGAGCAGGAATCTTTGATCATCGAGAAAAAAGAGTATCCGCAGGTTCCGTTTGAAGTAGCAGAGGCAGACGGAATAGTCACAGTAAAAACATCAGCGGTGCAGGCGGAATTAAATCTTAAAACGGGATGTATCATCTGGAAACATCCGGATGGAAGTGTATGGATGCAGCAGAGCAAGGCTGACCTCACAAGAATCGATGTAGTCCATTACACTACTGGTGGAGAAAAACCAATTATCAACCGTGTTAAGACAGTAGACGGGGAACGTAACTTTATCCAGAATCTCAAAGCAGAAAAAGTCAGAGACGGATACCGTGCAAGAGTTTTCTTTGACTGGAAAGAAGATGAGGAGATTCATGGACTCGGACAGGCAGAAGAAGGAATCTATAATTATCGTGAACATACACAGTATCTGTATCAGCACAATATGCGTATTCCGATGCCGATGTTCGTATCCACCGAAGGATATGGAGTATTATTTGACTGCTGTTCTCTGATGACATTCAATGATGAAAGCAGAGAGTCTTATCTGTTTCTGGATACCGTAGATCAGATTGATTATTATTTCCTCGGCGGCAAGACGATGGATGGAATCATTCAGGATTATCGTTATCTGACTGGTAAAGCCCAGATGCTTCCAAAGTGGGCTTATGGATATATCCAGTCAAAGGAGCAGTATTACACAGCAAAAGAACTGGCAGAGATCATCCGTCACTACAGAGAGATTGGCGTTCCGATCGACTGCGTTGTTCAGGACTGGAATACCTGGGAACCGGGCAACTGGGGAGAGAAGATCCTTGATAAAGAACGCTACGGTGACAACAAAGAATGCATGGAAGAGATAAATAAAATGCATGCACACAGTATGGTTTCTGTGTGGCCGAACATGAATGCCGGAGGCAAAAATCATCAGGAATTCTTTGATGCAGGATATCTTCTTTATGATTATGCTACTTATAATGCATTTGATGAAAAGGCACGTGAAATGTACTGGAAACAGGCAAAAGAAGGGCTCTTTGATCAGGGCTTTGAATCCTGGTGGTGTGATTCTACCGAACCTTTTTCCGGACCGGACTGGAATGGCGGTGTAAAGAGAGAACCATGGGAAAGATACGAGCTTGTCGGTGGAGAACACAAAAAGTATCTTGATCCGGCAGTAGCCAATGCATTTGCACTGATGCATGCGAAAGGCATTTACGAGAATCAGAGAAATGATACAGAGGAGATGCGTGTTCTCAATCTGACACGTTCCGGATATGCTTCCGGACAGAAATATGCAGCAATGCTCTGGTCTGGTGACACCTGTGCTTCCTGGGATAACTTTAAGATTCAGATCGTAGAAGGCCTTAATATGGGACTGAGCGGATATCCGTATTGGACACTGGATATAGGAGCATTCTTTACGGTTGCCGATAAATGGCAGAATCGTGGCTGCGGATGCAATACAGATCCGGAACCAAAGTGGTTCTGGCAGGGAAAATATAACGAGGGTGTTAAAGATAAGGGATACTGCGAACTGTATACCAGATGGCTTGAAATGGGAACTTTTCTTCCTATGTTCCGTTCTCATGGAACGGATACACCGAGAGAAATCTGGAACTTTGGCGAAAAGGGAACCATGTTCTATGATGCAATTGAGAAGTTTATAAAACTGAGATATCATCTGATGCCGTATATTTATTCTCTTGCAGGAGCTGTTCATTTTAATGATTATACGATCATGAGAAGTCTTCTGTTTGATTTTCCGGAGGATAAAACAGCCAGAAAGATTGAGAATGAGTTTATGTTTGGTCCATCTCTTCTGATCTGTGCGGTTACAGAGCCAATGTATTATGGACCGGAAAGCACAGAGCTTGACCGCGAAAAAGTATGGGAATGTTATCTTCCACAGGGAACAGACTGGTATGATTACTGGACTGGAACAAAATATGCAGGTGGTCAGTATGTGACTGTGGATGCTCCGATCGACCAGATGCCGATCTTTGTAAAAGCCGGAAGTATTCTTCCGGTTGCAGATGGACTTACTTACGCTTCTCAGAAACCGGATGATCCGGTGAAACTGCTGGTATATCCGGGAGCAGATGCAGAGTTTACTCTTTATGAAGATGAGGGAAATAACTATAATTTTGAAAAGGGTGCGTATGCAACCACAAAATTAAAATGGGATGATAAGAATGGCAGACTGACGATCGAAGATCGCCAGGGAAGTTATGATGGAATGAGCGAAACAAAATACGAGGAAGTCATCATTTGATGGCTTCCTCTTTTTCTGTGCGATAGTCCAAAGGACTTTTGCCTGTATGTTTTTTAAAAATGCGGCTGAAGTATCCCTGATCATGATATCCGCATACTTCACCGATCTGGCGGACGGACATCGAAGGTTCGTTAAGAAGGAGCTGCTGTGCTTTGTGCATCCGCAGATTGGTCAGATATTTGGTCGGGGTGGTATCGTAAGCCTGACAGAAGATCTTTGTCAGATATCCCGGACTGTAATTCATATTGTCTGCAATAAGGTTCAGATTGATGTCTTCGCTGTAATTTCTGATAATAAAATCCCTAAGGACGGAGGCAATCTGTGCCGGTGTCAGGGCTGCGGTATCTGTATTAAAAACTGCAGCATAATCATTTTGTGCAATTTGAAATTCTCTTTTGATCTTTTTCAGGGTTTCCTTAAGCTCATCAGGGTCGATTGGTTTCAGAAGATAATCCGAAACTTTTAACGTGATAGCTTTTTTGGCATATTCAAAATCTGAAAATCCACTGGTGATGATAAATTTGATATTGGGAAATTGACTTCTTACTCTGGTGAGCAGTGCAATCCCGTCCATAACAGGCATCCTTATATCTGTGACGATAAGATCAGGCTGAAGCTTTTCTACCAGTGCCAGTGCCTGATCTCCTGTCTGAGCTGTACCAACAATCTGAAAATCCGGATCTGCTTTCTGAATTTTCTGTACGAGATTATTTAAAAGAAGCTCTTCATCCTCTGCAACGATTACTGTATATTTCATGTCGATTCCTTTCTGGCACTGCCTGTTACTAGGCTTCTCTGGTCCTGCGCTATGTAGCGCCCTATGGAAACCATTCCGTGTCCATCTTCAGTGTTGCCATACTCAAAGATAATATCTCCTTTGCAGAAAAGCTTCCACCGGAGATAAACATTTACGGTTCCAAGTCCATTGATCTTAAGCTCCGGAAGTCCGGGATTCTGGTCTGCTTTGGCAAGGTTTTCAGCAATCCTTGCACATGCTTCCTCTGAAAAACCAGGTCCGGTATCCGTGACAGTGATCTTCCAGCAGTTGTCCGCAATATAACTGCTGACTGTGATCGTCCACGGTGGAGCACAGTCTGAACCATAGCGAATTGCATTTTCCACGAGTGGCTGGATCAAAAGCTTTGGAACATTTTCCGTAAGGATGCTCTCATCCACATCAATGTTATAATTCAGACTGGATTGGTAACGTACTTTCATACAGTACAGATATTTTCTGACATAATCCAGTTCGTCCGCAAGTGTCACTGTAGTATGTCCGGTATCTGTGATATAGCGCATGATCATTGAAAGATTTCGGCACATTTTTACAACTGTATCGCAGTCACCATTTTCCGCAAGAACACTGATGCTTGACAGGGAATTATAATAAAAATGTGGATTGATCTGAGTCTGCAGAGCCATGCTCCTCGCACGCACTTCTTGTTCCTTGGCCTCAGTCAGCTCCATCATGGAATCCTTCAGGTTATCACTCATATGCTGAAATGCCTGATAGAGCTCTTCCAGTTCATTGACAGAAACCGGATAGGAAGTAACCTTTTCCTGTCCAAGGGTATCCAGTTCCATTCGCTGTATGATGTGTTTCAGATGTTTTACAGGCTTTACGACGGAACGTGATAATTTATAGGATACGATCACGGATGCCAGAAGAAATGCTGCAACAACTGCCAGAAGGATCTGAAGCATCTGGTAAACAGGTTTAAGTATAAAGGATTCCGGCTGGACTGTTAAGTAGGTAAAGCCTGTATATTTTGAATCAGCACGTGTTGCATAAACGTTTTTACCGGTGAGAGGGCTTTTCAGTCGGGTTGAAGTCTGTGAATCATCGGTAAGGGTAAAATATGGTTTGATCTGTTCGGCATTTTCTTCTGAAATATCATAAGGATAAATAAGTTCTCCATCGTTATTAAATACATACACAGATGCAGCTGCATCGTGATTTTTTTTCTCATAAGAAATAATGCTTTTAAAGATGGACTTACATTGTTTGGCAGTTTCAATTACACCAACACCTCGACGATACTGATTTGTAAAAGAACGATAAACAGAGATCATCCATTGTGTATATTTGGCAGATTTGGAATATTCGTATGTGGAATATGGTTTAGTGATAATCTTTTTGCCGTTGGCTTCGCGCGCTTTTTGAAGCCATTCCGTGCGGGAAGAATCTGTTTTTTTTACCATAGTGGAAAGTCCTGCCTGAAGGACATATCCGGAAAAATCATACAGATTTACCTGATCTGCCTTGAGTTCTGTGCCGCTCAACGAGAGAAAGAGATCAGACATTTTGGACAGCATGTCATCAGAAATATTGAGGTCAAATTTCTGATCAAGAATACTTTTGGAGATATTACTGTAGTTGATATTTACGGACACAGTGTCAAGATCCTGGATGGCAGAATCCACCTGTGACTGAAAGCTGGAATTTAATGTGTTCATAGCACTGATCTGGCTTTCTTTCAGCCGCCCAGCTACAAACAGATAAAAAAATGCTGCAAAAGAAAACAAGATGAGACATGCCATACTTAGATAGGCAATAAAAAGTTTTGATTGTAAGCTGCGTTGTTTCATGCCGAGATACGCCTCCTGTTGTGAGTATATTTTTTCAGTCTGTAGAGTATCAAAAGCATTGTGCAAAAATTATAACACGTATGTAAAAAAACTACAAATAATAAAATAAATAAATGAACAATAATATGCAAGTTAACATTGTATGGTGAATAACATACCAAAGCAATGTGAAAATAATATATAAAAATGTGAAAAAAGTACAAAATCAGAATGGGTTTGTCCATGGATAAACCAGATCGTTACTGATAAACTAATATCATCAAAAGCGTGAACGAAACAATTATAAAAGGAGGAAGTTTTTATGTTGAGAAAGAGATTTTGGGCAGTTGCATGTGCAACAGCAATGGTAGCAACTATGACAACAGGTCTTAGTGTAAATGTATTTGCTGCAGATGATACCAAGGATTTTGCAGGTGAGGAACTGAGTATTCTGGTATCCACAGGATGGATGGACAATCGTTATGATGAGACACTGGAACGTTTTGAGGATACTTATGATGTAACTGTTGACCTGCAGACAATTCCGGCAGATCAGTATTCAGATCTTCTTCAGTCCAAACTGGCAACAGATTCCTGCGCAGATGTATTCTGGATCCAGTCCAATCCATTTGCTATCGAATCAACAATCGTTGATCCGGAAAAATACTGCATTGATTTTACAGGAGCTGAATGGGAAAGTCTTATGCCGGACACAAGAAAAGAATCCTGTACATACGATGGTAAATTATATGGACTTCAGGTCTGGAATAATTCTCCTGAATACGTAATGCTCTATAACAAATCACTGTTTGAAGAGAATGGATGGGAAGTTCCATCTACTTATGCAGAACTCAAAGATCTCTGTGCAAAGATTGCAGACACAGGAATCACTCCATGGTTTATGCCAGGAGCAGATGGATGGCAGCATCAGCTTGCATTCTTCCAGATCGGTGGAGTTTACGAAGAAGCAACCCCAGGTCTGTATGACGCATTAAATACAAACAAAGCTACATTTGCAGATAATGAAAAAATGCTTGAAGTTCTGAACGAATTCAAAGAGCTTTCTGATGCAGGATACTTTGGAGAAGACTGGATTGGAACAGACAGTACAAATATGTCCAACGAATTTGGTGACAGAAACTGTGCAATGGCTATGGCAAACTCCAGTTATATCAAACAGATCAAAGATGATACCGGTTCTGAAGATGAATTTGGAATGTTCCTGATTCCACTTGGTGACAATACCTGGTATCCAACAAGCCCGGCTGGCCCGACAATGTTTGGATACAAAGGAACAGAGCATGAAGACCTTGTAAAAGAATTCTTTAACTTTGTAACAACAACGGAGAGCCTTCAGGAAATCCTTGATAACTCACCGGCTTACACAAACCTTGATGTAAACGATGAAAATCTGGAACAGCACTGGCTGCCAGAAGAGGAAGAGTTCCTTAAAACAGTAGATAAAGATAAAATGAGCGTATCTGTACTTCAGAATGGTACAAAATATACAAATGACTACTGGATGCAGTTTGGTCAGGATATGATTGCATTCTGCCAGGGTGAAATGGAAGCAAACGATGTTCTCAAGAACATGGATACCAACCGTGCAGAAGCTGCAAAGACTGTTGGAGATGAAAACTGGAAATAAACTTCAGACAGGAAATATGTAAAATAAGGGTAATTCTTCAGTGCGAGGGAGTAAAATCCTTCGCACTGTCTGCTAAAGGAAAGAAATAAGAAGATTATCCTTTTGACTAATCGGACTGCATAAAACAGGAGGCGACTTCAGTGAATAAGAAAAAAATATATCCATGGTGGTTTCTGGTACTGCCATTGGCATTGTATATGATTTTTTTCCTTCTCCCAAGTGCAATGGGTGTAGGATATTCCTTTACAGACTGGAATTCCAGAAGTGTTCTGAACGGTACACATTTTGTGGGCCTGCAGAATTTTAAAGAAATTCTGACATCAAATAAAGGTTATTTAAGTGGAATTGGAAATACCCTTAAATTTACAATCATTTCCAACATTGTAAAACTGATACCTGCTCTTATGATTGCAATTATGCTTCAGGAAGGGCTGAGAGGAAAGGGGCTTTACAGAACTCTTCTGTATCTTCCGTCAATTCTTCCATTTGTGATCATTGGTCTTGTTTTTAAGTCTATCTTGAACTACAATACAGGACTTCTGAATGCGATTCTGGATGCATTACATCTTGGAGTTCTGAAGCAGAAATGGCTGTCTGATCTTGCAGTTGTATGGAAATCTATTTACGGTGTGGATGCATGGAGAGGTATCGGTTATGTTATGACAATCTTTCTTGCAGGATTAAATACAATTCCGAAATCTTATTATGAAGCGGCAGAAATCGATGGCGCAAACTTCTGGCAGAGACTTCGTTATGTAACACTTCCGATGCTGACAGGTTCTATCATGATCAACCTGGTATTTGGTATTACATATGGCCTGAAAGTATTTGACATTGTTTACGTTCTTACAAACGGCGGTCCTGGACATGCAACAGAAGTTCTTACAACTTATGCATTCCAGCTTTATTCCAGAGGTCAGTATGGAATGTCTTCTGCATTGAATACGATCCTTCTTATAATTACGGCAATCATTGGTGTGGGTATTGTTAAGACATTGAGTAAACAGGAGGTGCAGCAGTAATGAAAAATAAAAAAATTCAAAGTGTGCTGAAGCAGGTAGTCTGCATCCTTCTGTGTCTGACAGTTGTTCTTCCATTCTATATGGTACTTATCAACTCCTTTAAGGATAAAGGTGAAGCGGCAAGAATGAGTCTTGCCCTTCCGACAGAATGGGTATTTTCAAACTATGCAGAAGTAATTAAAAAAGGAAATCTGATTCAGGGATTTGCAAACAGCTTGATCTATGCTTTGGTTGCAACGACATTGGGCGTTGTACTCTGTGCGATGGCAGCATTTGTTATGTGCCGCAACAGAACTAAGCTGAATACATTTCTTTATTACTTTGTTCTCTGCGGACTGTTTTTCCCGGTCAACTATGTAACACTTGTCAGAGTTTTAAGTACTCTGAATCTGAATGACACACGAACAGGTATTATCATGGTATTTACAAGTGCGATGATACCGTTTTGTGTATTCACTATTAGAAACTTTGTAGTATCGATTCCGGTAGAACTGGATGAGGCGGCAGTTATTGACGGTGCGGGACCGCTGAGTCTGTTTTTCAAGATTATCATGCCTCTTATGAAACCAACACTGGTAACCTGTTTTATTCTGCAGTTTATGACGGTATGGAGTGATTTCCTTACACCGCTGTATCTGTCCAGCAAGAGTAAACTGTTCCCGATGACCATGGCAGTATATCAGTTCTTCGGAAAAAATAAGAGCTACTGGAACTACATCTTTGCAGATATCGTGCTTACCTGTATTCCGGTAATTATTGTTTATATGATCGGACAGAAGTACATCGTTGGTGGAATGACTTCCGGTGCAGTGAAAGAATAAAAATAGAAAGTTAAATAAAAGCTTGTTGTATGATTAATTGATATAATCATGTAGCAGGCTTTTAATCTGTAAAGAGATATTTTCCGGGAAGGTGCTCGAGGAGCTTTTTACTGCATTCCATGATGCTTTTCAGAAACAGAGGGAAAATGTTTATAGAAAATTTATTCACAGGTATGAAATTATGTGCTATCATATGTTTAGAACAAAAAGTTCATAACGAGAGGCTTGTGGTGGATGAAAACAGAAAGTACATTAGCAAAAATGATTTCTACCGCAGGAGAAAAGGCAGCATATGACAGAGCATGTAAAAGGTTACTTGCGAATAAAATAATTCTTGCCTGGATCATGAAGAGCTGCCTAGAAGAGTACAGGGATTGTGAGATTTCGGAGATTGCCTTAAAGTATATAGAAGGCGAAGCACAGATATCAGAAGTTGCAGTATATCCGGATGAGGAAGCAGAATTCCAACAGATAACAGGTTTAAGCACGGAGGACAGTACCATTAATGAAGGAACGGTAACTTACGATATCAGATTTCGTGCGATTGTACCCGGAACAGGAGAGAGAATCAGTCTTATTATAAATATAGAGGCACAGAATGATTTTTATCCGGGATATCCGATTGTAAAAAGAAATCTGTATTATTGTTGTCGACTGGTTTCGAGTCAGTATGGTACAGAATTTACAAATTCTCATTATGAAAAGATAAAGAAGGTTTACAGTATTTTTATATGCATGAATCCTCCGAATTACAGAAAGAATACAATTAACCAGTATTCCATACAGGAAGAAAAGGTAGTTGGATTGTATGAAGAGGACATAATGAATTACGATCTTCTGACGGCGATTATTATTTGTCTGGGAGATGTAGACGATGAAGAGGCAACGGAGATTTTGAAGCTTCTGGAAGTGTTGCTATCGACGGAACGAAGTACAGAAGAGAAGAAAAAGATACTACAGGAAGATTTTGCTATCAAAATGACACAGGAGTTGGAAAGAGAGGTATCGGAGATGTGTAATTTGAGTGATGGTGTAGAACAGAAGGGTATTGCTAAAGGGAGAGCATATGGAATTGCAGAGGGGATCGCCACGTCTATTCGGAAACTTACGGAGAGCATGGGATGGACGATTGAGCAAGCGATGGATGCACTTCAGATACCGACAGAAGAAAGAAATGGTTATCTGAATATGTTAAAGAAGTAAATGTGTAAAAAGAATAAACAGCATGCAGAAAAAGGGTCAGGGAAATTTTTGACAGAATTTCCCTGATTTTTTGTTGTTATCGAAGAATCTCTTCAATAGTAGAAACCGTACTGAAAGATCCCTTATTTTTTGAAATGATCTTTTTAATCTGCTGGAGTTCAAAATAGTTTACATAACAGATTAGAGTTTTATTGTCTCCGGCGATGACTCCGGAGGAGTTGATAATAGTACATGTCTTATTCAGATCTTCTTTTATTTCTTTTATAATTTCATCAGGATCTTTGGTGATGATCGTTACCTGTTTAAGAGCTTCAAAGTGGTCAGTGAAATGGTCAATGATCGCAGTGGCAATGATATATACAAGTAGACTAAGCATTGCGGCATCGCGATTGATCAGTACAAAGACAGCAACATATACACAAATATTAAAACCAACCAGCAGATAAGAAATACTGTAATCCTTGCCGGTATGGTTATAGACATGTTTTACAATGATATTGGCAAAAATCTCGGAACCGTCAATACATCCGCCATTACGCAGAATAAGAGCCAGGCCTATACCAAGGATCATACCACCGAATGCAACTGCAAGAAAGTGTTCAGTATTAAGTTCAAAAGGGATTTTTTCGAAATAGGCAAGACCAAAGGTATATACAATAAAACCAATAAAAGTTTTAGCAAAAAAATGTCTTCCGAGAAAAAGAATTCCCGCGGCAAGAAATGGAAGAAAGACAACAAGAACACACAGGGACAGATTATAACCGGTAAGCTTGCTTATGATAATTGCAATACCTGCAGTTCCATAATCGATTGCATCATTGGGAAGCAGAATACAGGCAACGGAAAAGCTTGCAATCAGTGCGCCTGCAATAATTGCGAGGTAAGAAAAGCGTTCTTTGAATTTTTTGCGCAATAGTCATCAACTCCTTGCATGATTTTTAAGTGTTATATTAACAGATTAAAGTGCAAAAGTCCATTGTCAAACAATATAAAAATATTGAGAAATTTGTCTGTTTTTTATAACGTAAGATAATTTTGCCATATATTATTTGCCTGAGAGGAAAAAGCATGGTATCATCAGAAGGTGGAAATTGAAAAGACGTAAAATACATAGGGAGAGGAAACATTATGGAAACACACAAACATGAACGAAGTACGTTTTCCGGGAAACTGGGATTTGTACTTTCCGCAGCCGGTGCGTCCGTAGGACTGGGAAACATATGGAGATTCCCATATCTGGCGGCTAAGTATGGCGGCGGAATCTTTCTGCTGATTTATATTATCCTGGCATTAACATTCGGATATTCTATGATCGTAGCAGAGACAGCACTTGGACGAATGACAAAGAAAAGTCCGGTAGGTGCATTTGGAAAATTCGGAAAAACGAAATGGCTTTCTTTTGGCGGATGGATCAATGCGATTATCCCGATTCTGATCGTGCCGTATTATTCCGTTATCGGTGGATGGGTAATCAAGTATCTGGTTGAATATGTAAAAGGAAATACGCAGAATCTGGCAGCCGACGGATATTTCTCAGAGTTTATTTCAAATGGAGTATCCACAGAGATCTGCTTCCTGGTATTTGCATTATTTACAGTAGGAATTATCTATGCCGGTGTCCGAAATGGTGTAGAGCGTGTATCTAAATTTATGATGCCGGTTCTGGTGTTCTTATCAATTGTGATCACAATCTACTCTGTAACAAGACCTGGAGCTCTGCAGGGAGTTAAGTATTTCCTGATTCCGAATCCGAAGAATTTCTCATGGATGACAGTAGTAGCTGCAATGGGACAGATGTTCTATTCACTTTCTATTGCAATGGGTATTCTGGTGACATTCGGTTCCTATATGAAGAAAGATGTCTCTATTGAAAGCTCAACGACAAACGTAGAAATCTTTGATACTGCAATTGCAATCATGGCAGGTCTGATGATCATTCCGGCAGTATTTGCATTTTCTGGCGGAGATCCGGATACCCTGCAGGCAGGTCCGGCTTTGATGTTTATCACGATTCCAAAGGTTTTTGCAAGTATGGGACTTGGCACACCGATTGGTATTCTGTTTTTCGTACTGGTACTCTGCGCAGCCCTGACAAGCTCTATTGCGCTGACAGAGAGCGCAGTATCCACATTCCAGGATGAGCTGAAATGGTGCAGACAGAAATCCACACTGGTTGTTGGTGCGATCATGATCGTACTCGGCAGTCTGTCATCACTTGGATACGGGCCACTGGCATGTGTGAAGATCATAGGAATGCAGTTCCTGGATTTCTTTGACTTTCTGACAAACTCCGTGATGATGCCGATCGCAGCAATTGCTACTTGTCTTCTGATCTCCAGAGTGATCGGACTGAAGAAGATAGAAGACGAAGTTGTTCTCGGTGAAGGAACCTTTAAAAGAAAGAAAATCTTCAATTTTATGATTAAATATCTTTGCCCGATCTTTGCAGCAATCATTCTGCTCAGCTCCGTGGCAAATGCATTTGGATGGATCTCCATGTAAATGAAAAACCGCAGTACCTTTCATAGTAAATATGATGAGGTGCTGCGGTTTTTTGTGATTTTAGCGTATTGAGTCTATAGAGGTTTTTTATTGATCCTTAAAATGGAGATCATGATTGTGTGAAGTTTTTCCGATAAGCAGCAGGACTGTAGCTGAGTGTTTTTTTAAAAACAGAGCAAAAATAGTTACTGGAAGAAAAACCAAGCTGATACGCAATATCTGTAATTGAAGAGTTGGTTGTTTTCAAAAGCATCTGTGCCCGATCCATTTTTTGCAGGGTAATGTATTCTGCCGGAGTGATGCCAAGTTCTTCCTTGAATTTGGATTTAAAGCGGGAAAGAGAATAATTAGTTTCATTTGCCAGCTCCTGCAAGGTAATAGGATGTTCAATATGCTGCTCGATATATTTCAGTGCAAGACCAATGGTAGTGTTCACACGTTCATTTGTATGTTCCGGTACCGGGCTGAGATATGGAAGTCCGGCAAGGACACAGGTAAGATATTGAACACCTGTCAGGGAGTCTGCTTCTCTGCCATAGGAAATTAAATTAAATGCCGTACGAAGCATGGAAATCTGAGAATCTCCCATGTGATAAAGATGTTTATCCATGCTGAGAAGACTACGGCATAAAGCATTACTGTATTGTTGATTCAGACCGAGAAAAT
The DNA here is from genome assembly GCF_934372025.1 of uncultured Blautia sp. GTDB lineage: Bacteria > Bacillota > Clostridia > Lachnospirales > Lachnospiraceae > Blautia_A. Next base: position 14,274 of record NZ_CAKROJ010000022.1, on the reverse strand, counting down.
TGTCATGAGCTGTAAGATTTAACTGAACGGCAAAGAATTCGCAGCGGTTCTGTGCGATTTTTCCGGTTGTATGTAATTCATAGGGTCGGGTTATAAACAACTCATTACCAGTTGCCCTGTAACAGGTAAGAACATCACCTTTCATAGTGTAAGTATCACGTTGCCCTTTGACCATAAAGTGTATTTCGATAATATCAGAATGATAATGCAATGGAACTGGAACTCCAGGGGCCATCGGTGTGAAATGAGATAAATTATTGAGTCCTGGAATTTTATGCCAGTCCGCAGTAAGGATTTTTTTGTGTTCATTCCAACAGTATTCGTCAAATATTTCCTGTTCTTGCATAAGTACCTCTTGTTGATGTCTACGAAGATGAAAATTATAAAATAGTACTAAATATTTTGCTGAAAGCAATTTGAAATTAAATATATTATACTATAACCATACTTGAAAAGCAAATCAGTAGACTTGAAAGAAGGAGAGGGAGAATGAAAAAAACTATAGCAGATGGTGTATGGCCGGTAATGATCACACCGTTTACAGAGGATAATAAAATCGATTATGATGCAGTCCTCAGAATTATTGAATGGTATGATAAAAATGGTGTAGATGGTATTTTTGCAGTATGCCAGTCCAGTGAAATGTTTGAACTGAATGCAAAAGAAAGGGTGGAACTTGCAAAGTTTATCATTAATAATACACCGAAACATATGGGTGTTATTGCATCCGGACACTGTGCTGAAAAGGTAGAAGATCAGGTTCGTGAAGCACAGGAAGTGATCGATGCAGGAGTCGATGCATATGTATTTATCTCCAATCAATTTGCAAAAGAAAGCGAGAGCGAAGACGTAGTAAAACAGAATATTGAGTACCTGTTGGATAAAATTGATGGTGATATGTTTGGTATTTATGAATGTCCGGCACCGTACAAAAGACTGCTTTCTCCAGAATTGCTGGAGTGGTGTGCAAAGACAGAAAAGTTTGCATTTTTGAAGGATACCTGCTGTGATCTTAATCAATTGGAAGCAAAATGTAAGGCAGTAGAAGGTACAGATTTGAAAATTTTTAATGCAAATGCAGCTACTTTATTAAAGAGTATGCAGATGGGATGTGCCGGATATTCAGGTGTTATGGCTAATTTCCATCCAGATCTTTATGTATGGCTTTGCAAAAATTATAGGACACAGCCGGAAAGAGCACAGGAAATGATGAATTTCCTTGGTGCAGCATCCATGGTAGAATGTCAGGTATATCCGGTCAACAGTAAATACCATATGAATCTGGTAGGAGTTCCGATGAATCTTCTGTCCAGAAGACAGGATTACAGACTTCTTACGGGAAGTAAAAAACTTGAAATTGAAGAATTTTGTGCAATCACAGAAGAATTTCGTGCTTCATTTTTTGAAAAAAATTTGTAATTGGGGTTACAAATACAGGGGAAAAGACAATATAATGTAAAAAACAGGAGGAAGACAAAATGAGAAAAAAATTAATGGCAACAATACTTTCAACAGTGATGGCAGCAACAATGCTTGTAACAGGAGGACTCACTGTTCAGGCTGCAGATGCACCGGCAAAGGATGATCCGGCAGTAGAACTGATTTTCACATCTGTATCTGTAAGTGGTGATTCTCATACTGAAGCAATGTATTCATTTGCTGAAAAAGTAGAAGAGTTATCCGGTGGTTCTGTGACATGTAAATGCTATGATAATGGTTCACTGTTTTCTTCTGAAAATGAGTTTGATGCACTTCTTAATGGAGATGCAGACCTGGCATATATTTCATTCCCTACGATCGCAACACAGATTCCTTCCTATGGAATGTTTGCATCTGGATATCTGTTCAGCTCCTATGAGCATATGACAAGTGTACTGAATGGTGAGATTGGAACAGAGAAGATTCGTCCGGAAATTGAAGAAAAACTGAACATCAAACCGCTCTCCAGTTTCTATCTTGGAAGTCGTGTAATCAATACCAGAGAAAAAGAAATTAACAGCTATGATGATATGAATGGTTTACTTCTTCGTATGCCTAACTCTGAAGCATGGCTGTTCCTTGGAGAAGCTCTTGGAGCCAACCCGACACCACTTTCCTTCAGCGAACTGTATACCGCTCTTCAGACAGGTGCTGTAGATGCACAGGATAATCCGCTTCCGAGTATTGAAAGTGCTAAATTCTATGAAGTAACAAAATATATTGCAATTACAAACCATGTAGTAGATTCTATTATGCCATGTATCAATGGAGACACATGGAATGAAATGACAGAAGCTCAGCAGGAAGCAGTTACAGAAGCAATGGAATATGCAAGAGATGTAAACGATACTGCAAGACTTGATAAAGAAGCTGAACTTATTAAATTCTTTGAAGAACAGGGACTGACTGTTACTTATCCGGATATCAATGAATTCAAAGAAAAAGTACAGGCTAAATACATGGAAAATGAAGACATGATCAAAGACTGGGATATGGATCTGTACAATGAAATTCAGGCTATGGCAGACACAACGTCTGAAGAGACCACAGAAGAAGCTGCTGAATAATAATTTAAGTATTTTGTAGAATCAGAAGGTCCCAGGCCACTGCCTGGGACTTTTGTATCAGAAAAGACAGTAAGAAATAGAATTGAGAGGAGGGAAACCATGGAGCAGTTAAAAAAAGTTGGTAAAGCTATTGTGGATTTCCTTGGTGTATTTATTCCCAATATTACGTTTTTAGTAATTTTTATAACGTTTATGGTAACGATTATTTCCAGATATTTTTTCAAAACCCCGGTTACATGGAGCTATGAAATATCTGTACTGGGGTACATGTGGACCATGTTTTTTGGTGTCGGTAAGGCAATGGAAGCCGATGAACATGTAGTATTCGGACTGGTTTATGATGCGGTCAAGCCGCGTACACAGTTTATTTTTAAGGTTGTATATAATGTATTTCTTCTGATTTTACTGTTGCTGTGCTTTGTTCCATGCTGGCATTCACTGATTGGCAAACAGATGGTCACAGGAGTACTGAAACTTCCATATACGGTAGTATTTGCACCATTTATGTATATGCTTGCAGAAGTTATCATCAGAACATGTATCAATATCAGAAATGCATTTAAAGAACACAAAGAAGGAGGAACGGAATTATGAGTATGCCGATTATTATGCTTTTCGTGGTTATGGCAATCTGTTTTATAATCCGTATGCCAGTTTCATTCTCCATGCTTGCAGCATCTATCACATATTTCCTTCTGGCAGCACCAGACAAATTAGGTCAGGTATTCACGGTCATTACAGGTAATATGTTTGCGAATTATACCATGCTTGCAGCACCGCTGTTTATTTTTATGGCCAATGTGCTGAATGAGGGAGAAGTAACAGATAAGCTTTTCTCTTTCTGCAATGGTCTTCTTGGAAGATTAAAGGGTGGTACGGCACAGGTTAACGTATTTATTTCATTGATCTTCTCCGGTATGACTGGTTCTGCGATTGCAGATGCATCCGGCATTGGACTTATGGAAATCGATCAGATGAAAAAAGAAGGATATGATGCAGAGTTCAGCTGTGCTATCACAGCAGCATCGGCAACAGTAGGACCAATTTTTCCGCCAAGTATTCCGATGGTTATTTATGCGATGTTATCAGGCGCATCTATTGGAAAACTGTTTATGGGTGGTATGGTTCCGGGAGTTTTGCTTGCCATTCTTCTTATGATCTATGTTGCTTTTATTTCTCATAAGAGAAATTATCCGGCTGGCGTAGTGATGAGCAAAAAAGAGTTTCTGAGAGCAACTGTTCAGGCACTTCCGGCATTATTTACAGTTGTAATTCTTCTTGGTGGGATCTATTCAGGTATCTGCACACCTACAGAAGCAGGTGCAGTTGCATCTGCATATGCATTAGTGATTTCTGCTCTGGTTTATAAAACACTTGGATGGAAAAAACTCTGGAATATCATCAAGAAATCAGCAGCAAACACAGCAACACTGGCGTTGCTCTGTGGAACATCCATGCTGTTTTCCTATATTATTTCACTGGAACAGGTTCCAAGAATCGTTGCAGGTCTGGTAATGGGAATTACAGATAATAAATACATTTTCCTGCTGATTGTAAACATTGTATTCCTTCTTCTTGGATGTGTACTTGATGTCAGCACAATTCAGCTGGTATTTGTACCGATGGTACTTCCACTGGTACAGGCAATGGGAATCGACCTCGTTCACTTTGGAGTTGTTATCTGTCTGAACATGATGATTGGTCTTTCTACACCGCCATTTGGAATGCTTTTATTTATTGTTGCGGGGCTTGGAAAAACGAAGATAAAAGGTGTCATACGCGAAATATTGCCGATGGTTCTTATTATGATCGCTCTGTTATTCCTTGTTACATATGTGCCGGATATCATTATGTTTATACCTAACAATTTCATGTAAAATATGACTTTGTAAATCATAAAGGGACTGTTTGGCAGTCCCTTTTGTTGTCTCAGTACTGGCAAAGATAAAGGAGAAAAGATTATGGGGACAATAGAAAAACTGAAAAAATGTCTGTCTGACCCGCCTGAAAAATTTCGAAGTGCACCATTTTGGGGATGGAACAGTACTCTCAAAAAAGAAGAACTGGGAGAGCAGATTAAAGGCTTTAAAAAGGCAGGAATGGGAGGCTTTTTTATTCATTCACGTGAAGGTCTGGAAACGGAATATCTTTCCACAGAATGGTTGGAAGATGTGAAATACTGTGTGGATAAAGCAAGAGAAAATGATCTTGAAATGTGGATATATGACGAAGATAAATGGCCGTCCGGAGCAGCCGGTGGAATGGTAAGTCAGAAGAATCCAGAACACTATACAGCAAGAGCATTGACGATGGAATGCTGCGGAAAAGAAGATGTTTCTGATAAAAATGAAGGGTTTCTGGGCATATATGTGGTTCGTACAGAGCAGAATACAATCACAGAACTTATTGAATGTCAGACCTGTCAGGAGGCACAGGAAATATGCACCGGAGAAAGAGAGATACTTCTTCTCAGGCAGGAAATATCTACTCAAAGTGAATGGTATAACGGGTCGGCACCTCCGGATAACCTGAATCCGGAAAGTGTAAAAACTTTTCTGAATCTGACACATGAGCAATATGAGCAGGCATTTGGCGGAAGTTTTCCAGAGGAAGTAAAAGGTTTTTTTACAGATGAACCAAATTGCTGTGATTTTTTCAGTGTATTTCATGAGGGAAGACCATGGCTTCCCTGGACAGCTGATTTTATTAAGTATTTTATAGAAAAAAGAAAATATGATCCACAGGAGAAGCTACCGTATCTGTTTTTCGATGGAGAAGGAGCAGAAAAAATACGTCATGATTACTGGAAAACGGTGGCTCAGCTTTTTCAGGAAAGTTATATGAAACAGATATATGAATGGTGTGATAAAAGAGGCCTTCGAACGACAGGACATATTCTGTATGAAAATGATCTGGGATATCAGACAAGAGTGTGTGGGGCGGCCATGCCGCAGCTGCGTTATCTTCATAGCCCGGGAATTGACCTTCTTGGTGCACAGACAGATGAGTATCTCACTGTCAAGCAATGTTCCAGTGTGGCAAATCAGTATGAACGCAGCATGACGATCAGCGAGGCATATGGATGTACAGGATGGGAACTGGATTTCTCGACGCAGAAATGGCTGGGAGACTGGCAGTTTGCGTTGGGAATTACGCGGAGATGCCAGCATCTTGCACTGTATTCTATTGCAGGATGTCGGAAACGTGACTATCCTCCGGTGTTTAACTATCAGAATACCTGGTGGAAGGATAATGACAAACTGGAAGATTATTTTGGCAGACTTTCCATGTGTCTTTCGGAAGGAAAACCAGTGAGAAAAGTTCTGATGATACATCCGATATCCGGAATCTGGACAAAATGCCGCAGCGACAGAAACGAGGATTTTAAGCATTTGGAAATGAATATGGGGTGGCTGGATGAACATATTACCTCGTTAAATCGTAAGGGAGAATTTTATAATCGGCTTGCAAAAGAACTGACAGCAGCGCATATAGATTTTGATTTTGGAGACGAGCTTCTCCTGGAAGAAGATGGAAGAATTGAAGACGGTAGGTTTATAGCCGGAAGTTGTCATTATCAGGTGGTTGTTGTGCCGGGCACGGTAAATCTATTTCGCAACACTGTAAATTTACTGAAAGAGTTTTCAAAGCAGGGAGGAACGGTTATCTGGCTAAAGCCATATCCGACATTGATCGAAGGAGAAAAAGCGGATGTACACAGTATTTTAGAGAAAGAGATATTCAGCTATACTGCAGATCATGTCTGGGAAGTCCCTGAACTTATACGAAAATGCATATCAGCGGAGTTTTCAGTAAAGACAGCATCAGGGGCTGAAGACGGAGAAATATTATCGATGCTTCGCAGAACAGAGGATGGATATATTTTGTTCCTGACCAACCATGACAGAAATAATTCTCATGAGGTATATGTTCATCTCAGTTGTGGGACGAGAGTGGAAGAACTGGATCCGATGACAGGAAATATTGAGACAGTTAAAACCTGTGTCAGCAAGACAGAAATAGTTTTTTCCAGGTTTTTTGAAACAGGAATGAGTCGGATTTATTTTATAAAAGAAGGAGAACCTGAGAAAACTGACAGGATTAGTTTTCCATATCGACACCCACATTACACAGATCCGGTACTTGCGACACTTGGGCCAGATGCCGAATTCAGAAGAACAATGCGAAATGTGCTTACTATTGACCGGTGTACATATAAATTGAATAATTCTCAGGAATCAGATGAGATGGAAATCTGGAAGGCGCAGAAAGAGATTCGTGAGAAACTGCATATGCAGCAGATTTATTATAACGGAGCACCACAGCGTTATACCTGGATCAATAAGAATAATCCGAACGACGGAACATTATTCAGCATTTGTTTCAAGTTGGAAATTCAGGAGGACATCACAGGAGATAATTATTTTGTGATTGAAAAACCGTATGGACTTAAAGTTTTCTTTGATGATGAAAAATGTGAAAGAACAGAGGGTTGGTTTGTTGATAAAGAGATGACTCTGTTCAGACTTCCCAAATTGACCAAGGGTGAGCATAAGATTACTGTCAGCGGATTATATGATCAGAAGCGTGAACTGGAAGATGTCTTTATCATTGGAGATTTTGCAGTAGATCTGAGTGGGAAGATTTTTAAGGAAAAAGACTGGATGCATACTGGAGACTGGTGTATGCAGGGGTATGCAAATTATCCGGGAAGTATAATCTATCAGTATAAGGTTCCGAGACTGATGTCAGATAACAGAATACAGCTGCATATTGGTGAATGGTCAGGAACACTTTTGAAAGTGCGTATCAATGGAAGCGATGTGGGGATTCATATGGAGAAAAAAAACTGTGTGACAGAAGTTCAGGGATATTTTGATAAAGAGGAAAATCTGCTGGAATTAGAGATTATTGGAAGTCCAAGAAATATGTTTGGTCCTTTTCATCAGGCATACACAGGTTGCAGTCGTATCAGCTGGGCAGATTTTCGAACAGAAGGCAGATTTCATACAGATGGAAAAGTATTGAAGCCATACGGAATTTTTGAACAGAGTTATATATGTGAATATAAGGAGGAGCAGATATGATTGCAGATTATGCAGACAATATGTACTTGTATGATGAATTACGCGAATATGAAGAGATAGTTCTGGAATTTATAAAACGTCAGGCGGAAGAAGAACTTCCAGAAGGAAGATATGATCTGGAAAAGGGAGTCTTTGCACTGGTACAGATTTATAATACTAAATATAAAGAAGGTGCACAGATGGAATCTCACAGAAAGTATTGCGATCTTCAGTATATTGCAGAGGGAACAGAAAAAATCTACTGGGAATCAATCCGAAATTTAGTAGTAGCAGATGATAAAACACCAGAAGCAGATATTATTTTTTATGAGTGTGGAACAGATAAAGGTTATACGCTTCTGCAAAAAGGAATGTTTGGATATTATACACCCAAGGATGGCCATATGCCGTGCATAGAAGCCAATGGTATACAGAAGATGAAAAAGATTGTATTTAAGATCCCGATGAGATTCTGATTTATTCAAAAAACCGCAGGAAATCTGTTGCATCTACAGAATCCTGCGGTTTTGTGCTGCAAAAATAGCTGATTGAGGTTACATTTTAGGCTGATAGCGCATATCTGATACATTGTAAACAGTGATAAATGCCAGAGGATCTTCTTTGTTGATGAAGTTCATCAGTTTCTGGTATTCGGTCTTATCAACGATCGTGATAATCTCATTTCGTTTCTGCATATTATATGCCCCGGTGGCTTCATAAATAGTTGCTCCGCTGTGCAGATCATGGATAATGAATTGTCGAAGTTCTTCTTCTTTTTTTGTGATAATGCATACACGGCGCTTAATGTTGTGGTCAAAGATAAAATGATCGAGTACGATACCGTTGAAGTAAGTTCCGAGAATACTTAAGACTACGGTCTTTTTGTCGTAGACAAGTGCGGCAGAAAGAGCTACACACATGCCGGAGAGGGACATTGCTTTTCCTAACTCCATATGCAGATATTTGTTCATGATCTTGGCAACGATGTCCAGTCCGCCGGAAGAGGCATTGCGGTTAAAAAGAATACTGAGTCCGACGCTGACAACCAGAATATAGCAGAGTACATCCAGTTCCTGGCTGTTGGTCATGGAACCAAAATCCGGGAAGATTCTTTCAAATATTCCAAGAAAGATGGGGAGCATGATGCTGGTATAAACTGTTTTTACTCCGAATTCTTTGCCGCAGGTGATAAAACCAATGATCAGAAGTACGACATTCAGGATCATGGTGATCGCAGATAAAGGCAGTGGAACAAAGTTTGAGAGTATGATTCCAAGGCCGGAGATGCTGCTGACAGAAGTGTGGCTTGGTACAAGAAAGAAGTACACAGCAGCGGAGATGATCGCAACCGCACCTGTCAGGATCAGAGTCTCTGTTAATAAGTTTTTATAATTCAGTTGATTTTTCATAAAAGAAAATCCTTTTCTGTTATTATTGGAATTCTGTGAACTTATGCTTCCGGGACAGGAAGATTTACCGTGATCGGGTCGTGTCCGAGAGCAGGAATAATTTTCGTTGTCAGATCTTCTGTTGTAAATTTGAGACTTGAGGTGTTGATACATGGATGACAGCCAAAATAAGGCTCTTTCATAATGTCTTCGTCAATCAGAAGCTGGACCTTTTTCTCTGAATCATTCATCAGTCCCAGGATACTGACGGATCCCGGAGTAATATCCAGATACTCTTCCATATATTCCGGTTTTGCAAAAGATAATCTGGCAGAGTGGATCTGTGCAGAAAGATCTTTGGTCTTAAACGGTTTGTTGCCAGGCATCAGCAGCAGATAGAAATTTGTTTCCTGGCGATTACACAGAAATAAATTTTTGCAGATCGTGGTGTCGTCACCGAGAACACGGTCGATTTCCTCGCAGGCTTCCATGGTCATGGCGGCTTCATGGTCAATTCGCTGGTATTCAATTCCAAGATTATCTAAAAAGTCATAGACACGAACTTCTTTGTCCAGACGGTCATCTGTGTTTGCAGGTCTTCCATTTTGTAATTCCATTTTTTTAAGACTCCTTTATTTTCATAATGAGAGTGTAACCCTTTCATATATGGATTGTCAACAAGGGAGTATCAGTGCAATCGTGCTGCCTTTTTCACTGCTCTCAACTACTTTTACCTGTCCGCCATGCTGTCTGGCGATTTCGTTTACAAGGGCCAGTCCAAGACCGGCGCCGCCCATGGCACGGCTTCTGGATTTGTCCACGCGGAAAAATGGAGCAAATATTTTTTCCTGAAACTCAGGAGAAATACCAATTCCAGTATCTGATATTTCGACAAAAGCACAGTCAGTTGTATGAGAAGGCTCAGATGGATCAGGTACTGCTTTTTTCTGCGAAATTTTTACAGTCACTTTTCCACCAGGGTGATTGTATTTGATGGCATTTTCCACAAGATTATAAACAGCTCGGTAGAGTAACAGATAGCTTCCGGTAACGGTGCAGTCTCCATCTTCCTGAATCAGTTCGATTTCTTTCTGGTCAGCGATAGATGCCAGATCACAGCAGACTTCATCCGTGAGTACCGCCAGTGAAATGGAATCGGAGCGTTCGACAGACTGTATGCCGGTCATATCAAGAAGAACTTCAGACAGGTGAGAAAGTCGTCCGGTCTGATCCTGGATCATTTTGAAAAGTTCCTGGTATTCTTCTACAGTCGGAGTACTTTTGCGTGCAAAGACCTCCAGATTCGTCTGCATGACAGCAAGTGGAGTTCTCAATTCATGTGCAGCGCTGGCTGAAAACTGTTTCTGCGCTGTAAATGCATCGTCCAGTCGTGAAAGCATCTTATTAAAGGAACCTGTAAGACGAGAAATCTCATCATTGGTATCAGGAATTTCAAGAGATTCAGAAAGATTCTGAGCTTCTATTTTATTAATTTCGCTGCTGAGCCTGCGCAGAGGCAGCAGAGCCCGTCTACTGATAAAATAAGTACATACACTGCTGAGAAGTATGATGATTGCTGTGGCAATGATGCTTCTGGTGCGAAACAGGTCTTTGGTTGCCTGGACCTGATCAGAAAGACCCGCAAACAGAGTGTTTGGATTAATGTTAAAGGTGATTGGTGTGGAATCAGTTTCATTGATCTTTACGACATAATCACCCAGATCTTCGATTCCGGTCACAGCGGAACTACTGATAAAAAAGTACATGAGAATGCAGGTAACAGTCATCAGAAGCGTGATGATCAGTGTCAGCCGCCACTGCAGAGAAAGTTTCCTCAGTGGATTTTTTATTGTATGTTTTTCTTTCATTTCAGATCCTCCGTCAGAATATAGCCCTGTCCGACTTTGTTCTGTATTGGATCATTTCCCAGAGCTGCGCGCAGCTTTTTACGAAGGGAAGAAATGTGGACACGGATTGAATTGCTGAAGCTGTTGACGCTGCCATCCCAGATGTGCTCGATCAGTTCTTCCGGGCTGATGATACGATTCTGGTGGAGCATAAAATATTCCAGAAGAGCGCTTTCTTTTCGTGTGAGGGATAGTTCTTCATTATTAATGTGCGCTTTTCTTGTGCGTGTGTCAAAGCTGATGCGGCCGCACTTCAGGCAGACGTTCTCCTGAATAAATTTGCGTCTGGTCAGGCTGCGGATTCGTGCTTCCAGTTCCTCAAAGTGGAATGGCTTTGTCAGGTAATCATTGGCTCCAAGGTCAAGTCCTTCGACTTTGTCCTCAATCTGGCCTCTGGCTGAGAGAATCAGGACAGGAGTGGAGGAATTCGTCTCGCGGAATTGTCGCAGGATATCCAGACCATCAATGCCGGGAAGATTCAGATCCAGAAGGATCAGATCGTAGTTTTCAGTCATACATAATTCCAGCCCTTCGTCTCCGTCCAGGCAGGTGTCTGTTTCATAGCCATCCATACGCAGTCCTTCTGCGATGGAGTGGCAGAGCTGCTCTTCGTCTTCTATTATTAATATGTGCATAATTGTTCTCCTTTGGGGACGGCATTTTTGGCTTTTTTAGTGTCCCCCTTTACTTTCTTATATAGTAGCATATCCGATATAAAATTCGTGTAAAAAAATAAATTGAAAAAATTTTTGATTTCCAGGATTTCTTAACACGAATTTTATAGACAGGGTGCTATAATTGCGACTATAGTAAACAAAAGGACTACGAAGGGAGAATATAAATCATGAAATTCAGAACACAGAAAATCACAGCACTTATGGCAGCTGCAATAGTAGGGGTATCTACACTTGGAAGTGTATCCGTAATGGCAGCAGAAAGTACAGAAGCAATGGCGGTTCCGGCAGACCAGGCGGGAATGGTGGTTGATGGAGATGCAGCTGCTGCAGATGGAGATGCAATCCCGTCTGATTTTATACAGGGTACTTTTAAACCATCCGAGACAACGGTTCAGGCACAGGATTCTTACGAATATCCATTCCTTGGGCTTAACATGAAGCTTCCTGAGGAACTTCTCAAACAGATAAAAGCGCAGACCATTGCGATGATCACCAATGAAGGATGGAATGACAATGCAGATGATCTTAAATATGCGTATATAAGCTGGAGTGAAATGACCGAAGAGCAGAAAAATGCAGAGGTTGACAAGCTTGGTACGGCATATGATGACTGGTGTAAAAGTCTTGCAAAAATCGGAGTGATCGGAATTTATGATGAAGATTCTGAGAAAGAACTGGATGAGCTTACAGGCTGTACCGAACACAAAGAAATTGGAAGCAGCAGTGACGGAAAATACAAGTATTATCTGAGTACCAACAAAGATGCAGATGAATCTCTGAAAAAAGAAGTGGAAAAAATTGATGTGACACTCACTGAGATGACACCATTCCAGCAGCTTTCTGCGTTTGACCAGCCACAGGATACCAGCAATGCAGGCGATTCCACAACTGTAGGTAAGTTTGAGACAAAAGGTGTTGACGGAAAAGACTATACAGAAAAAGTTTTCAGCGACTATGATCTGACTCTGGTAAATATCTTTACTACCTGGTGTTCTCCATGTGTCAATGAGATTCCGGAACTGGAAAAACTTTATGAAGAGATGAAAGAAAAAGGTGTTGGCGTTGTCGGTGTTGTTCTTGATACAGTAGGAGATGATGGTAAACAGGATGATGCTACAGTGAAAAAAGCCGGTGTTCTTCAGGAGAAAACAAAAGCATCCTATCCTTTCCTGATTCCAGATTCAACAATGATGAATGGACGTCTGAATGGCATCTCTGCTTTCCCTGAAACATTCTTTGTTGACAAAGAAGGAAACATTGTAGGAGAAACATATTCCGGAAGCCATACACTGGACGAATGGAAAGAAATCGTTGAAAAAGAACTTGAAAATGTTTCAAAATAATAAAGCAATGCTGGCAGAAAGATAAGAAAAATGATGAAAAAAATAACAGATTCAAAGTGGATAGGTCCTGCGCTGGCAATTCTGGGAATCCTCCTGATGATATTTGGAATTTACCGGGGCGAAGTGGATGTAGTCTTTACAAAGGCAATCAATATCTGTATGGAGTGTATTGGAATTGGATAATAAAAAAATGAAAATTAATGAATGGCCGCGCCACGGGATTCAGGCACTGTGGGCGTTTCTTACCAACAGCCGCGTATCAGGATTTGTGACTGGTAAGATTTATACTGGAAAGTTGAAACATGCGTGTGTTCCGGGACTGAACTGTTATTCCTGTCCCGGTGCCACAGGCGCCTGTCCGATTGGATCTCTTCAGGCAGTGATCGGCAGCTGGAACTTTAAAATGGCATATTATGTAGTAGGATTTCTGATTTTTGTCGGAGCTCTGCTGGGAAGACTCGTCTGTGGATTCCTTTGTCCATTTGGACTGATACAGGATCTGCTGAATAAAATTCCATTTCCAAAGAAGATCCGGACATTTCGTGGAGATAAGCTGTTACGTAAGCTAAAATACGTGATCCTTGTGGTATTTGTGATCCTGCTTCCGATGTTTGTCGTAGACATCATGGGACAGGGAGCACCGTATTTCTGCAAGCTGATCTGCCCGGCAGGTACGCTGGAAGGTGGGCTTCCACTGGTACTTCTGAATAAATCTATGCGCAGTGCGATCGGATGGCTTTTTATATGGAAGAATACAATTCTTGTTGTCACAATAATTCTTTCTGTCATAATATATCGTCCATTCTGTAAGTATATCTGTCCGCTGGGAGCTTTTTATTCTATATTCAATAGTGTTTCCGTTTACCGTTACAGAGTAGATATGGAAAAGTGTGTTCACTGTGGAAAATGTGCAAAAGCATGCCAGATGGAAGTAAACCCGGTGGATAACCCGAACAGTGCAGAGTGTATCCGCTGCGGACGATGCAAAAAAGCCTGTCCGACGCAGGCAATCCAGTGCGGAATTAAAAGGAAATAAATCTTTATAAAATCTTAATATCAAGTCTGATAATCTTATACTATCTTTGAACTCTGGCATATATAATAAAAGTTGACTATATTTTTAAAGGGAGCAGGAATTATTTATGCCAGAGAATTTACATAGAAAAAAACATCTTACATCATTCCAATTAATAATCCTTGGTTTTGCAGGTGTGATCCTTATGGGAGCATTGCTGCTTATGTTGCCCGTTTCATCGGCAGAGGGAGTTGCAACACCGTTTGACCAGGCTCTTTTTACGTCAACCTCAGCCGTATGTGTGACAGGGCTTGTGGTACAGGATACAGGCA
>NZ_CAKROJ010000021.1 GCF_934372025.1 uncultured Blautia sp. | reverse complement strand
GAGCATTCTCATGGAGAGCATTCCCATGAAGGGCATTCTCATGGAGAACATGGTCATCACCACAGTCATGCTCAGACCAAAGCAGTACTTAACAGGCTTTCCAGAGCCATCGGTCATATGGAATCTATCAAACGTATGGTGGAAGACGGCAGAGACTGTTCCGAAGTACTGATCCAGCTTTCAGCAGTAAAGTCAGCAATCAACAATACAGGCAAGATCATTCTGCAGGATCATATTGAGCACTGTATCGTGGATGCAGTAGAGCATGGTGACAAAGATGCGATCAAAGAACTGGAACGTGCGATTGATCGTTTTATGAAATAGTATAATTCAAAGGAGTAAATAAAAATGGCAAAAGAATGCAGCAACAGCTCATGCGGTAAGTCAAGCTGTGAAGGATGCGCAAGCAAAGGAAAGAGCAATCCGCAGAGCTTTCTTGCGGAACAGAATATTTTTTCGGATGTCAAACACGTGATCGGTGTTGTCAGCGGTAAAGGTGGCGTTGGTAAATCCTTCGTTACAGGTTCCCTGGCTAACGCTATGGCAGCAAAAGGCTACAAAGTAGGTATCCTGGATGCTGATATTACAGGACCTTCTATTCCAAAGATGTATGGTCTCACAGGCGCCGCTCAGGCAGATGATAACGGCATCTATCCGATGGAGACAGCAAACGGAATTAAGGTTATGTCCATCAATCTTCTTCTTCCAACAGAGGATACTCCGGTTATCTGGAGAGGACCAGTCCTTGCAAACATGGTAAAACAGTTCTGGACAGACGTTGTCTGGGATAAGATCGACTATCTCTTTGTAGATATGCCTCCGGGAACAGGAGATGTGCCGCTTACTGTATTCCAGTCCCTTCCGGTTGACGGAATCGTGATCGTAAGCTCCCCGCAGGATCTTGTTAAGATGATCGTAAAAAAAGCATACAACATGGCTGAAATGATGAAGATCCCGGTTCTCGGAATTGTAGAAAACTACAGCTACGTAAAATGCCCTGACTGTGGCAAAGAACTCAAGATCTTTGGCGAGAGCCATATCGATGAGATCGCAGCAGAGCTGAATGTTCCGGTTGTAGGCAAGATGCCGATCGACATGGAATATGCATCCAAGGCTGATAATGGATCCTTTGACCAGATCAACAACGAATATATTGCAAAAGCAGTAGAAGTAATGCCAGAATAAATGCCAAGAGCTCCCGTGAGGGAGCTCTTACTATTTTATAAATGATACGTATTAAAACATTTCCAGAAATCGTTCTGCAGCCTGTGAAAGCGGAAGATTCTCATGCTGCACAAGTACCAGCTGTCTTGGAGGGAGCGGAGTGACCAGAGGAATCGGCTTGAGCGAATCATCCGGATCCAGCATATAATCCGGGATACATGCGATACCAAGTCCAATTCGGGCAAGATCCATCAAAAGATCGTTGCTGTTCAGCTCAACCTCAGGCAGCAGCTTCAGCCCTTTTGCAGTAAAGGTCTGCTGCAGGTATTCACTGGTGGTGCTCTTGGCGGAAAGCATCAGGATAGGCTGTTCCAGAAGAGTCTTCAGTTCGCAAGGCATTTCGTCCGGAAAAAAGCATCCGGGATTGCCGACAAAGATATCCTGGAATTCCCTCAGAATACGTATTTTCATATGATTTCCAAGACGAGAGTTCGGAGAGTTGCAGACAATCAGATCAACCTGTCCGTTCTCAAGTAACTCTACACAGCCAATGGAAGTACTGTTTGTGACCTTGATGCGAACATCAGGAAACTCCTGATGAAATTTCTGCAGATAGCGCAGAAGAAAATAACGGCAGATCGTATCGCTTGCACCGATGCGCAGCTGACCTTTGAGCATATTATCACCGGATAAAAGGGATTCACCTTCGTCCAGCATCTGCATGGCCGGTTTTACATGCTGCAGAAGAAGTTCGCCCTCCGGAGTGAGGAGAACCTTTTTGGTGCTTCGGATAAAAAGAGTGTGATTCAGCTTTTTCTCCAGCGTTTTGATCGATTGGCTGACCGCGGACTGCGAGATAAAAAGCTGCCGGGATGCCTCCGAAAAACTAAGGCTTGTGGCAACGTGATAAAAGACTTTATATAATTCCAGATTGATATCCATGAATACCTCCTGATGATTAATAACGCTAATAAAAAATATAAGATATATTAATTTTACTAATGATATTTATTATGATACTATAGACTCAGTAATTCAGCAAGTATGTAGTTACTGTTATACTGTTAATTTTAGTTACAGCAACCATATAATAATACCCAGAGAGGAAAGGAGTTTCTAATGAGTAACGTAAGACGCGTTTATGTAGAAAAGAAACCAGCCTATGCCGTACAGGCAAAAGAATTAAAACATGAGATCAGCAGCTATCTCGGAATCAAATCAGCATCTAATGTAAGAGTACTGATCCGCTATGATGTTGAAAACATTTCCGATGAAGTTTTCGAAAAAGCATGCAAAGCAGTATTTGCAGAGCCACCAGTAGATGACCTTTATCTTGAAAAATTTGACACAGCAGAAGGAGCAAGAATCTTCTCAGTAGAATATCTTCCGGGACAGTTTGACCAGAGAGCGGACTCCGCAGTTCAGTGCGTGCAGTTCCTTGACGGCGATTCCAAGCCGATCATCCGCTCTGCTACAACATATGTGATCGAAGGAAACATCACAGATGAAGAATTCGAAGCGATCAAACATCACTGCATCAACCCGGTAGATTCCCGTGAGACAGGCCTTGAAAAACCTGAAACACTTGTTGCCGTATTCCCGGAACCGGAAGATGTTAAAATCTTTGACGGATTTAAAGAAATGTCTGAGGCAGATCTCAAAGCCCTGTATGACTCCCTGAATCTTGCAATGACATTCAAAGATTTCCAGCATATCCAGAACTACTTCAAAAACGAAGAAAAACGTGATCCTTCCATGACAGAGATTCGTGTACTCGATACTTACTGGTCTGATCACTGCCGCCATACAACCTTCTCCACAGAGCTCACAGACGTGAAGTTCGATGAAGGTGACTACAAAGAACCAATCGTAAAAACATACGAAAAATACCTTGCTGACAGAGAAGTTCTCTACAAAGGCCGTGACGACAAATTTGTCTGCCTGATGGATCTTGCTCTTATGGCAATGAAAAAACTCAAATCTGAAGGAAAACTGGCTGACCAGGAAGAATCCGATGAAATCAATGCCTGCAGCATCGTTGTTCCTGTAGACGTAGATGGAAAAGAAGAAGAGTGGCTCATCAACTTCAAGAACGAGACACACAATCATCCAACTGAGATCGAGCCATTCGGTGGTGCTGCTACCTGCCTTGGCGGTGCAATCCGTGACCCGCTTTCCGGACGTACTTATGTATATCAGGCAATGCGTGTAACTGGTGCTGCTGACCCGACAGTGTCTGTAAAAGAAACTCTGAAAGGAAAACTTCCTCAGAAAAAACTGGTCAGAGGCGCTGCTCATGGTTACAGCTCCTATGGTAACCAGATTGGTCTGGCTACAGGCTATGTAAAAGAAATCTATCATCCGGATTACGTTGCAAAACGTATGGAGATCGGTGCTGTTATGGGTGCAGCTCCAAGACGTGCCGTTATCCGTGAAAACTCTGATCCGGGAGATATTATCATCCTTCTTGGCGGACGTACCGGCCGTGACGGTATCGGTGGTGCTACAGGTTCCTCCAAGGTACACACAGAGGCTTCCATCGAAGTCTGCGGTGCAGAAGTACAGAAAGGTAACGCACCTACAGAGCGTAAGATCCAGCGTATGTTCAGACGTGAAGAAGTCAGCTACATCATCAAAAAATGTAACGACTTTGGTGCAGGCGGTGTATCCGTTGCCATCGGTGAGCTTGCAGACGGACTTCGCGTAGACCTTGACAAAGTTCCGAAAAAATATGCCGGCCTTGACGGAACAGAGATCGCAATCTCTGAATCCCAGGAGCGTATGGCAGTTGTTGTAGATCCAAAAGATGTTGACAAATTCCTTGGCTTTGCAAACGAAGAAAACCTCGAAGCAATTCCGGTTGCAGTCGTTACTGAAGAGCCACGCCTTGTTCTTACATGGAGAGGCAAAGAGATCGTTAATATTTCCCGTGCATTCCTCGATACCAACGGTGCACATCAGGAAACAACCGTAGAAGTTGAAATCCCGAACAAAGAAGGAAACCTCTTCGAAGAAAGACCAGATGTTGCCGATGTTAAGGCAAAATGGCTTGAGACACTTGCTGATCTCAACGTATGCTCCCAGAAAGGCCTTGTCGAAATGTTCGACGGTTCTATCGGTGCAGGCAGCGTATTTATGCCATATGGCGGTCAGTATCAGCTTACAGAAACACAGAGTATGGTTGCAAAAGTTCCGGTACAGAATGGAAAAACTGATACAGTTACCATGATGAGCTACGGCTTTGATCCATACCTCTCCTCCTGGAGCCCATATCACGGAGCTGCTTATGCCGTAACAGAATCTGTAGCAAGAATCGTAGCTACAGGTGGTGATTACAAAAAGATCCGTTTCACATTCCAGGAATACTTCCGTCGTATGACCGAAGATCCAAAGAGATGGAGCCAGCCATTCTCCGCACTCCTTGGTGCTTATGCAGCACAGATGGGATTCGGCCTTCCGTCCATCGGTGGTAAAGACAGTATGTCTGGTACCTTTAATGAGATTGACGTACCTCCGACACTTGTTTCCTTTGCAGTAGACGTAGCAAAGATCCAGGATGTGATCACTCCTGAACTCAAAAAAGCAGGAAACAAACTTGTATGGCTCCGCGCACCGCGTGATCAGTACGATCTTCCGGATTACGCAGGAATCATGGATCAGTACGAAAAACTCCACAACGATATCCAGGCTGGAAAAGTTGTTTCCGCTTACGCACTGGATCGTCATGGTATTGCAGCAGCTGTTTCCAAGATGGCATTTGGTAACGCACTCGGCGTGAAGATTGAACACAATCTGGATCCGCGTGACTTCTTTGCACCTGGATTTGGTGATATCATCATGGAAGTTCCGGCAGACAAAGTCGGAGAGCTTTCCATTACATACACACTGATCGGTGAAGTTACAGATGACGGCAAATTCTCTTATGGAAATACTGTTATTTCTGAAAAAGAAGCTGAAGAAGCATGGAAGGGAACTCTGGAAAGAGTATTCAAGACAGCTTCTGGTGAAGAAAATGAAAAACAGGCAAAAGATGACCTGTATCATGCAGAAAATATTTATGTATGCAAACACAAAGTTACAAAACCGCGTGTATTTATCCCGGTATTCCCTGGAACAAACTGCGAATACGACAGCACACGTGCTTTTGAACGCGCTGGTGCAGAGGTTGACGTTAAAGTATTCAAGAACCTGACAGCAGAAGACATTCATGATTCCGTGGAACTCTTCACAAAAGCAATCGATCAGGCTCAGATCATCATGTTCCCAGGCGGATTCTCCGCTGGTGATGAACCAGATGGTTCTGCTAAATTCTTTGCAACTGCATTCCAGAATGCAAAGATCAAAGAGGCAGTTATGAAGCTTGTCAACGAGAGAGACGGTCTTGCACTTGGTATCTGTAATGGATTCCAGGCTCTGATCAAACTTGGTCTGGTACCATACGGCGAGATCTGCGGACAGAAAGCAGATTCCCCGACACTGACCTTCAACACCATCGGACGTCATATCTCCAAGATGGTTTATACTAAGGTTGTAAGCAACAAGTCTCCATGGCTCCAGAAAGCACAGCTTGGCGGAGTATACTGTAACCCTGCATCCCACGGCGAAGGACGTTTTGTTGCCAACGATGAATGGCTTGCAAAACTCTTTGCAAACGGACAGGTTGCAACTCAGTATGTAACTCCAACCGGCGAACTCAGTGCAGACGAAGAATGGAATGTAAATGGTTCCTACATGAACATCGAAGGTATCACAAGTCCGGACGGACGTATCCTCGGTAAGATGGCACACAGCGAACGTCGCGGTGACGGAGTGGCTGTAAACATCTACGGCGAGCAGGATATCAAGATCTTCGAATCTGGTGTAGAGTATTTCAAATAAGCGGTTTAAACGGATACACCAAATCGGTCTGACCAATACAAAAATTAGGCATTGACAAACCGAAACCATGTGGATATAATGGGTTACAGAATAAAGAAACACGTTGAAGAGAAGAGTAAACTGTGGAAAGCTCCAGAGAGAAATACATTTGCTGAGAGTATTTCAGCGGGAAGCAGTCGAAGACCATCTCCGAGTGGCCCTAATCCGGTCCGGTGATTCCGTTATCATCTTATAAGAGTGGCTGAATCTGTCCAATGAGGTGCAGATGTGGCAAGCAGGGTGGAACCGCGAGTAGATTATTCGTCCCTTACAGTGTATAAGTACATTGTAAGGGGCTTTTTTTGATACCAGGGTAGGATTATGAGAGTGCATAGCACGGAATAATCCGTAGGTATCATAATATTACATTCTCTCGTCCCTGTGGAAACTTAAGAATTTTATTCAAAAAAAGGAGTTCAAAACTATGATTATCACACTGAAAGACGGATCAAAAAAAGAGTATTCCGAAGCAAAATCAGTCATCGATATCGCTTATGATATCAGCGAAGGACTGGCACGTGCAGCATGCGCAGGCGAAGTAAACGGAGAGGTTGTAGACCTTCGTACTGTTCTTGACAGCGACTGCGAACTGAACATTCTCACAGCAAAAGACGAAAAAGGACTTGCTGTTCTTCGTCACACAGCTTCCCATGTACTTGCACAGGCAGTACAGACCTTATATCCGGAAGCTAAAGTTGCGATCGGACCTTCTATTGATACAGGATTTTATTATGATTTCGCTCACGAACCATTCTCCCGTGAGGATCTCGATGCAATCGAGAAAGAAATGAAGAAGATCATCAAAAAAGGTGCAAAGATTGAGCGCTTCACAAAATCAAGAGAAGACGCGATTGCATTCTTCAAAGAGAAAAACGAACCATACAAGGTTGAACTGATCGAAGACCTTCCGGAAGGCGAAGAAATCTCCTTTTATTCACAGGGTGACTGGACAGACCTTTGTGCAGGACCACATCTTATGAGTGTAAAAGGCGTTAAAGCATTCAAACTTCTTTCTTCTTCCAGCGCTTACTGGAGAGGAAGCGAAAAGAACGCAATGCTGACACGTATCTACGGTACAGCCTATGCTTCCAAAGATGAACTCAAAGAACATCTGGAGCAGATGGAAGAAGCCAAGAAACGTGATCACAACAAACTTGGCCGTGAGATGAAAATCTTTACAACTGTAGATGTAATCGGACAGGGACTTCCGCTGATCATGCCTAACGGTGTTATCATGATGCAGGAACTGCAGAGATGGATCGAAGATGAGGAGACAAAACGTGGATATGTAAGAACAAAAACTCCTCTGATGGCTAAGAGCGATCTTTACAAGATCTCCGGTCACTGGGATCATTATAAAGATGGTATGTTTGTTCTCGGTGATGAAGAGACAGACAAAGAAGTATTCGCACTTCGTCCGATGACATGTCCATTCCAGTACTATGTATACAAAGCAGAACAGCACAGCTACCGTGATCTGCCACTCCGTTACGGCGAAACATCCACACTGTTCCGTAATGAGGACTCCGGTGAGATGCATGGCCTGACACGAGTTCGTCAGTTTACAATCTCCGAAGGACATCTGATCGTAAGACCAGACCAGATGGTTAAAGAATTCAAAGACTGTATCGCACTTGCTCAGTACTGTCTGCAGGTTCTTGGTGTAGAAGAAGATGTAACTTACCATCTTTCCAAATGGGATCCGAACAACAGAGAAAAATACATCGGTGATCCGGAAGTATGGAATGAGACAGAAGAAGATATCCGTCAGATGCTCGAAGAACTGAACATTCCGTTCACAGAGGATGTCGGAGAAGCAGCATTCTACGGACCGAAGGTCGATATCAACGCAAAGAACGTATATGGCAAAGAAGATACCATGATCACAATCCAGTGGGATGCACTTCTTGCTGAACAGTTCGATATGTACTATATCGACGAAAACGGCGACAAGAAACGTCCATGCATCATCCATCGTACATCCATGGGATGCTATGAAAGAACACTTGCATGGCTGATCGAAAAATACGCTGGAATGTTCCCGACATGGCTGTGTCCGGAGCAGGTTCGTGTGATCCCGATCTCCGAAAAATTCAATGCTTATGCTGACAAAGTAGAAGCACAGATGAAAGAAGCAGGCATCCGCTGCTCCGTTGACAGACGTTCCGAAAAGATGGGTTACAAGATCCGTGAAGCACGTCTGGAAAGAGTACCGTACATGCTTGTAGTTGGTGCAAAAGAAGAGGAAGAGGGCAAAGTTTCCGTAAGAAGTCGTTACCTTGGCGATGAGGGAGCAAAAGAACTCGGAGAATTCATTGCAGCAATTAAAGAAGAAATCAAAAATAAAACAATCCGCAAGATTGAAGTACAGGAAGAGAAGAAATAAGCTGTCGAAGACACTCGATAAGTTCTTGATATACGACACGCTGTTTTGACAAAATCTGCGCCCTCTGTCACCTATAATGAGTTCACTTACCAAAGTGAAGGATCATTAAAGGCGGCAGGGGGCTTTTTGTATGTATCAGGAAGTATACATAGATGTTGTATTTGCTGCGAATCTTCTGATGGACTACATTCTTCTGAGACTTACGGGAATCGTACTTAAAATAAGGAGCAGCAGACGAAGATGTCTGGCAGCATCAGCAGTCGGAGCTCTTTTTTCATGCCTTGGTTTTTATGTACGGTCATCAGAAACAGTGCTACTTATTGTGTTTCGGGTGCTTTGCGCAGTCATTATGATCTGGCTTGCATACCGAATACATGATGTAAAGCATCTGGCAGGAGCTTTGCTTTTTTTCTTCGGTATGACATTTCTGACAGGTGGTTTCTGGGTGGCAGTATCGGGGAATCAAAGAGTAACGGGAAGTGTTTTTGCAGTATGTGCAGGGATGACTTATGTTGTTCTGAGTCTGATGATATATGTTCTGGAAGGAGTAAGAAGATCCCGGGAGAATATTTATCCGGTTGTTTTGAAATTTCGGGAGCGGGAACAGCATACTTATGGCCTCTATGATACTGGAAATCTTCTGCATGATACAGTAACAGATGTACCTGTTTCTGTGGCAGATACTGAAATGATGCAGGCACTTCTGAGCGAAGATCTGACAGAAAGACTAATGAATTTCAAGGAAAAACCAGAGAAAATCAAAAGTACAGAGATCGCTGACCTTAAGCCACATTTTCTGTCTTTCAAGACCGTAGGACGGGAAGCGGAGCTGATATTGGCAGTGACCCTGGATGATCTTTGTATTCAGACTCCGGGAGAACGGATACATATATCCGGACCAGTGTTTGCAGTGTCATCAGAACCTTTTGCTTTGGGAAGGGAATACAAAGTGATATTGAATTCCAGATTATTGCATTAGGAGGGGCAGGATATGAGCAGATCGGCAGCAGGAGTGGATTATCGTCCGTTTCAGGTTTTTCAGAAATTAGTTCTTTCAAGATCGAAAGAGCTTTATTATATCGGAGGAAGCGATGTGCTTCCGGCACCATTGGAGCCGAAAAGGGAAGCATATGTTATCAGTAAACTGAAAACAGACCAGGAGCAGGAGGCCAGATCCCTGCTGATCGAGCACAATCTCAGACTTGTTGTTTATATTGCAAAGAAATTCGATAACACAGGAGTCGGGGTGGAGGATCTGATTTCAATTGGAACGATAGGACTGATCAAGGCAATTAATACCTTTAATCCAGTGAAAAACATTAAACTGGCGACTTATGCATCAAGGTGTATTGAAAATGAAATCCTCATGTATCTTCGGCGCAACAGCAAAACCCGGATGGAAGTTTCTATCGACGAACCGTTAAATGTAGACTGGGATGGAAATGAACTGCTTCTTTCGGATATTCTCGGAACAGAAGATGATGTTATTTCGAGAAAACTTGAAGATGAAGTAGAAATCACACTTCTCGGGAAGGCAATCAATAAGTTGTCTCCAAGAGAGCAGACCATTATTCGTTTACGTTTTGGACTTAATAATACTGATGGCAAAGAAAAGACACAAAAAGAAGTTGCGGATCTTCTTGGAATCTCTCAGTCTTATATATCCAGACTGGAAAAACGGATTATGAAACGTTTGAAGAAAGAAATTGTAAAGTATGAATGAGTTGTAAGAAGAGTATACCCTGCATATAGATAGAAGGAATATGCAGCGAGGTGTACGCGCATGAAAAAATACAGAATAGAAATGGTTATGGCCTGTCTGATGTTGGTATGTTTTTACCTGCTGTCCAGACAGGCCGCTGTTGTTTCAGGACAGAAGAAAGATAGCAATGATGAAAAAATAATTCTGGTAGATCCAGGACATGGAGAGGCAGATCCGGGGATGATCGGGGTAAATGGACTGGAAGAGAAGGGCATTAATCTGTCAATATCATTATTGTTGAAAGAAGAATTGGAAACACGAGGGTATACGGTGATTATGACCAGAGATACGGACAAAGGGCTTTATGATGCATCTGCCAACAATAAGAAAGTACAGGATCTGCAGCGACGGGTAGGGATGATCGCTGAAAAATCTCCGACATTGTCTGTCAGCATTCATCAGAATAGTTATGAGCAGGATTCCTCCGTACATGGACCACAGGTTTTCTATTATGAAAGTTCTGTGGAGGGAAAGAAACTGGCGGAAGTGATCCAGTCCAGTCTCAATGAGAAGCTGGAAGTAGACAGACCGCGAGTGATCAAAGGAAATACCAGTTATTATCTGCTGAAAAGAAGTCAGGGGACTCTTGTGATCGTGGAGTGTGGTTTTCTGACAAATCCGGATGAAGCAGAAAAACTGCAGACGGAAGCTTATCAGAAGAAGGTAGCAGAAGCGGTTGCAGATGGAATTGCTGCATATTTATATTTGCCATAAGAACCTGACTTTGTTATACTGATTCCGTATGGACAGAAAAAAATGATTTTACAGGCTGTCGCAGAAGTGAGGTGTATAATGTTTGCAGTTATATATATAATATTGAGCTTGCTGATTGGAAAAGAAGTGGCAGAAGTACTTTTGTCTACCGGAAAAAGTGGTCTGGATGAATGTTTAAGTATAAAACACAATATAAAGTCCTGTAATCAGATATGGATACTACTGCCAGCTGCTTTTGGAATGGGGACGTTGATATTTGGATGGGGAACGTATATGATTTCCTGGGCAGCCAGTGAAGCCGGGATACAAAAACCGCTGATCTGTGGAAATATCGCAGTATTGTTGAGTGCAACGGTGATTTTGTTTCTGATATACTGGAAAAGGCATCAGAATACAAAAAGTATATTTACTGCAGCAGACAGAAGGCTGCTGGAAAACAAAGAGATATTCAGAAAAGAATGCATTCTGTTTGGCATTCTGCTGGTATTTCTGATCTGGATCATGTTTTATGTGTTCTACATAAGAGATGGAGTATTGTACAGTGGATTTACAGTGTATGGAGATTATGCACCACATACAGCGATGATGCGTTCTTTTTCAAAAGGAAACAATTTTCCGACACAGTATCCTCATTTTGGCGGTCAGGATGTCAAATACCATTTTATGTTTCAGTTTCTGATAGGAAATCTGGAATTTCTGGGAATGAGACTGGATTTTGCCTACAATATTGAAAGTGTACTGGCACTTATTGGTTTTCTGATGCTGCTTTACAGTATCGCAAGAAGGCTGACAGACAGTATTGCAGCGGGAATTCTTACAATTGTGCTGTTTTTCTTCCGTAGTTCACTTTCCTTCTTTCGTTTTGTTGCTGAGCACATAGCAGCTGGAGATCTTTGGACTACATTGAGGGATAATACATCATTTATCGGATATACAACCAATGAAAACTGGGGACTCTGGAATTTTAATGTGTATCTGAATCAACGTCATCTTGCGTTTGGGCTTCTGATCGTGTCGCTGGTTATCTGGATTTTTATGGATTGGCTGGAAGCAGGATGTAAAGATGAGAGTTCAGGTATAAGATGGTTTAAGAATCGTTTTTTTACCAGAAGAGCCTGGGTATGCAGAAATCCGGAAAATGCTCTTATGGCAGGAATGTTTCTGGGACTGACTTCTTTCTGGAATGGAGCAGCAGTAATTGGCGGACTGTTGATTTTGATGGGATTTGCAGTTTTTTCCGATGCTAAGCTGGATTATCTGATACTTGCGGTTACAGCAGTGATTTTTTCTGTATTGCAGACAAAAATCTTTATCTGGGGAAACGCGGTCAGTCCTTCTTTTTACTGGGGTTTTCTTTCAGAGGACAAAACACTTACAGGAGTTTTATGGTATCTGATCCAGATGAGCGGTATCTTTTTTGCAGGAGCGGTTGTACTTGTAATTCTTCTGAAGAAAAGACAACAGAAGGCGACACTGGTAAGCTTTCTGTTTCCCACAGCGTTTGCATTTTGTGCCTCACTGACCCCGGATATTGCAGTTAACCATAAATATATTATGATTTCATATGCATTTACCGCAATTTTCTGGGCATGGGCAGTTGTTCAGCTTTTTCAGAAAAAGATATCACACAGAGTTGCGGCAGTATGTCTGGTAGTATGTCTGACAGTCACCGGTATATATGATTTTGTCGTGATCCTTCGAAATAACGGACCCGGTCACAGGGTAAGTGTTAATATGAAGAGTGATCTGACAGACTGGCTGGAGGATAATCTGACGCATGATGATCTGATCCTGACACCTGAATACAGTATTAATGAGGTAACTATGGCGGGAGTCATGATGTATATGGGATGGCCGTATTATGCATGGTCAGCAGGTTATGATACCTATTATCGTGCAGCAAAAGCAAAAGTAATTTACAGCTCTGCAGATGTGGAAGAAATAAGGAATCTTGTAAAACAGGAAAAGATTACATATGTACTGTTCGAAGAGGGCATGGAGTACGAAACGATGGCTTGCAGAGAAGACACGATTGCCAGTGCATTTAAACTGGTATACGAAACAGAAGACAGGAGAATACGAATTTATGAAACCTGATAAAATAAAACAACTGGCAGTTAGGATTATTCCGGCGGTATTGTTGATCGTACTGTCGGCATATCTGTTAAAAGGAGATGTATGGACTTTCTGGACGTGGTATTTGCTGGCACTGGTACTTGGTGCTGCATTTATGCCGTTGACAGGAAGAATGTTCAGGAGATTTGAAGACAAGGGATGGATATTTTCAAAAGTAACAGCGATTGCGGTTACTGGATTTGTGACATGGTTTCTGGTAGCTGTAAAAGTATTGAAATTTACGACAATAACCTGTGTGGCTGTTACTGTTGCATGTGTACTGTGTTCCATTCTGCTTTATCAAAAAGAACAAAAGGCGGGATTTGAATGTATTCCGTTTGAACATATGAAACTGGTCTATGTGGAAGAAATGCTTTTCTTTGCATTTTTTCTTCTCTGGACATACCTTGCTGGATTTCATCCTGCTGCTTATGGAACAGAGAAATTTATGGACTATGGATTCATGGAAGCAATGATGCGAAGCAAAACTCTTCCTGCAACGGACCTGTGGTATTCAGGAGGGAAAATCAACTACTATTATGGTGGGCAGTATTTTGCAGTATTCCTGACCAAACTTTCGGGAACCAGAGTTGAACTGACATATAATCTGATGAGAACCTTTGTGGCAGGATTTGCTTTTATCATGCCATTTTCGCTGGTTCATCAGATGGTGAGAGACCGTCTTGGAAGAAAAAATACCGGTTGGAAAAAGAAAATGCCGTCGGTGACAGGGTTCCTGGCAGGAATTGCCGTTTCTGTTGCAGGAAATATGCATTATGTGATCTATGGATGTGTGATTCCATGGATCCAGAAAGCAAAAGGGGAAGAAGTCGGACATTACTGGTTTCCGGATGCTACCCGTTATATAGGATTCAATCCGGATGTGGACGATAAGACGATTCATGAATTTCCATGCTACTCGTTTGTGTTAGGCGATTTGCATGCACATGTTGTAGATATCATGTTTGTACTTTTGATTCTTGCATTGCTGTATGCATGGATGAAAAAAGTCAGGACAACAAAACTGATTTTTGAAAACATGGAAAAGAAAGAGTTCTGGAAGAAACAGCTTCTTATGCCGCAGCTTCTGGCAGCCGCAGCACTGCTTGGAATGTTCCACTGGACAAATTTCTGGGATTTTGTTATTTATTACACAGTTACATGTGGTGTGATACTCATTATGAATATTATTGGACAGGAGGGAAAAATAAAGTGGATTCTTGCTGTGACGGCAGCTCAGGCAGCAGAGATAATGGTGATTGCAACGATCATTATTCTGCCGTTTACGCTACAGTTTGATACCAGTAACATGGTGCAGGGAGTTGCACTGGCACAGCATCATTCTCTTCCACATCAGCTCCTTGTTCTCTGGGGGTTGCCGACCATCCTTACACTGCTTTTTATTATTTCATTGCTTGTGGAGAAATTAAGGGGAACAGAGCAGAAATCACTCTATCGTTTACTGAAGTCGGTTACACTTCCTGATTTGTTTGCAGTGATCATGGGGCTTTGTGCGATCGGTCTTGTGCTGATTCCGGAACTGGTGTATGTGCGTGATATTTATGAAAACGGGAATGCCCGTGCCAATACCATGTTCAAGCTGACTTATCAGGCATACATCATGTTTGGGATGACAATGCTTTATTCAATTTTCCGCCTGCTGATCATTGGAAAAAACAGAATCCTGAAAGCAGCGTCAGTGATCGGGCTGCTTCTTTTTGTGTGGACCTGTGGCTATTTTGGAAACAGTGCACATTCCTGGTTTGGCGAAGTGTGGAAACCATCTCAGTACAAAGGACTGAATGCAACGGCATTTCTTGAGACTGATTTTTCTGAGGATGTTGGCGGAATCAGATGGCTGAAAGAACATATTGAGGATTCACCGGTAGTGCTGGAGGCAAATGGAGACAGTTACTCTGAATATGAAAGGGTATCTGCGATGACCGGTCTTCCGACGGTGATGGGCTGGTATGTACATGAGTGGCTGTGGAGAGGAAATCTTGCAGATATTAATGCCAGAATTGCAGATATTGAGAGTATCTATACATCCACTGATGAAGCACAGGTAAGGCAGCTGCTGGAACAATATGACGTATCATATGTTTTTGTCGGCTCATGTGAACGCAAAAAATATGGCGAGAAGCTGAACAATGATATGTTAAAAAAACTGGGAGAAGTCGTTTACCAGGATGAAGAATGGCAGACATATATCATAAAA
The DNA here is from genome assembly GCF_934372025.1 of uncultured Blautia sp. Lineage (GTDB taxonomy): Bacteria > Bacillota > Clostridia > Lachnospirales > Lachnospiraceae > Blautia_A. Next base: position 19,495 of record NZ_CAKROJ010000021.1, on the reverse strand, counting down.
GTGAAATAAAAAGCCTTCTTGTATAATCGTTGGAATTAGACTATAATAAAACAATCGTTAAATGCTGGGAGAATTTTTGGTCTCCCGGTGTGCAGGTAAGTAATAAATGAGGAGACAGATAATATGAGAGCTGAAGTTGTATCTATGACAGGTGAAAACCTGGATATGGATGCCATCAAAAAAGCAGGAGATATTCTGAAAGCAGGCGGTTTGGTTGCGTTTCCGACAGAAACCGTTTATGGCCTCGGAGGGAATGCGCTGGATCCACGGGCCTCGATGAAAATTTATGCTGCAAAGGGAAGACCATCGGACAATCCACTGATCGTGCATATTGCAGAATTGGATAAACTGGCACAGATTACAACAGAAATTCCGGAAGGTGCGAAGATCCTTGCGGAGAAATACTGGCCGGGACCGTTGACAATGATTCTTCCGAAAGCAGATATCGTACCAAAAGAAACAACAGGTGGACTGGAAAGTGTTGCAGTGAGATTTCCAAGTGATCGAATCGCACAGGAACTGATCAGGGCAGCGGGTGGTTTTGTGGCGGCACCAAGCGCCAATACATCAGGCAGACCAAGCCCGACCATGGCAGAGCATGTAGAAGAAGACCTTGGTGATGCGATTGACATGATCATTGACGGCGGACAGGTGGGAATCGGTCTGGAATCAACAATTGTGGATTTCACGGAAGAGGTTCCGGTGGTTCTTCGACCGGGATATATTTCACTTGAAATGCTGCAGGAGACACTGGGAGATGTTCGTATGGACAGAGGCCTTCTGATTACAGACAGCAGCATACACCCAAAAGCACCGGGCATGAAATATCGTCATTATGCACCGAAGGCGGAGCTTTCTATTGTAGAAGGAACAGAAGAGGAAGTAATAAACTGTATTAATCGTCTGACAGAGGAAGCTGTTGCCAAAGGTCTGAAGGCTGGTGTCATTGCAACGGATGAGACGAAAGAACGATATTCAAATGCAGATATTCTGAGTATCGGAAGCAGAGAAGAAGAGGAAACAATCGCACATCATCTATATGAAGTCCTCAGAGACTTTGATGATGACAGAGTAGACGTGATCTATTCAGAGGCGTTTTATACGCCAAAGATGGGACAGGCTATTATGAACCGGCTGTTGAAAGCAGCAGGACATAAAATCATAAATGCACAGGAGGAAATGAAATGATAGCATTAGGATGTGACCATGGTGGTTATGAACTGAAACAGGAGATTATTAAGTATTTAGAGGAAAATAATATTGAATACAAGGATTTTGGATGTGACAGCATGGAAGCCACAGATTATCCGATTTATGCAAAGAGGGTAGCAATTGCAATCCAGAATGGAGACTGCGAAAAAGGTATTCTCATTTGTGGAACAGGTATTGGTATTTCTATCACTGCAAATAAATTCAAAGGTATAAGAGCTGCTCTTTGTTCTGATTGCTTCAGTGCAGAAGCAACAAGACTTCACAACAATGCCAATATCCTTGCAATGGGTGGAAGAGTTGTTGGCGCAGGACTTGCTGTTAAAATCGTGGATACTTTCCTGAATACACCATTTTCAGAAGAAGAACGTCATATTCGCAGAATCAGACAGATCGAAGAGGATACAGACATTACAGATGCCTATCCTGAAATCTGATTTTAAAAACTGAATAATTAACTTGAATCTGCCGGCTTTTTGTATGTTTATAAGAAGCCGGCATGTAACTGTTCAGGAATAATGAATGGAGTGGATTTTGAACCGGCTACTGTGGACAACAACATATTAGAATGTATGAGGGAGGTATTTGCAATGAAGACAAACAATCAGAAGAGAAAAGATTATATTTCCTGGGATGAATATTTTATGGGTGTGGCAATTCTTTCGGGAATGAGATCAAAGGATCCAAATTCACAGGTTGGGGCGTGTATTGTCAGCGAAGACAATAAGATTCTGTCTATGGGGTATAACGGATTTCCTAAGGGATGTTCCGATGATGAATTTCCATGGGCGAGAGAGGGAGAAGCGCTTGATACGAAATATCTGTATGTTACACACAGTGAGCTTAATGCAATTCTGAATTACCGGGGTGGGAGCCTGGAAGGTGCAAAACTTTATGTCTCCCTGTTTCCGTGTAATGAATGTGCTAAGGCAATTATCCAGTCAGGAATCAAAACAATTGTTTATGATAATGATAAATACGAAAATACACCGTCAGTTATTGCTTCAAAGAGAATGCTGGATGCAGCGGGTGTGAGATATTACCGGTATAACCGGACAGGAAGGAATATTAGTTTTAATGTATGAAAAGAAAATAAAAGAGAAAAAAGAAAAAAATGAGAATTTTGTTGTTTCAGGAGGTCAGGAAAAGAAAAATTCCTGGATCTTGAGTTCTGTTTTGCTGGTCCTTACACCGATAATTGTGTTCTGGATCGTGCAGATGATCACAGTGTTGAGTGTGCGGTACCGTTTGTACGGAGTAAAGTCCGTTCGACAGGTTATTACACTTTTGTTTACGATGGATGTAAAATATCAGATATATAATCTGTTGATATTATATGTGATTTTTGGGATTATGATTTTGATTTTCAGAAAGATCAGAATTGCAACGGCGGTATATACAATATTAATGATCATAATAGCATTGGTTAATTACTATGTGGTAATGTTCAGAGGCCAGCCGTTTATGCTTCTTGATATCGTTGGAATGGGAACTGCAGCAGATGTTGTAGGAGGATATCATTTTAAGGTTTCAAAGCTTCTGGCACTGACACTGATCGGCGCTTTGATATTTCTTATTTTTCAGTTTAAATTTCAGAAACTTGAGCTGGGCAGAAAAGGTGCAAAGAACAGAGTGGTTCGTCTGTGTGCACTTACTGTTATTGCAGTGGTTCTGTGGCTGCTGTCTCCAAATGTTCAGAAAATGCCGAATGTAAGCTTATGGTCGATAAATAAAGATTATGCAGTCAAAGGTTATACGTATACACTGCTCAGGGAAGTGAAGTATTTTAAGGTAGAAAAACCTGAAGGATACTCAGCAGAAGCGGTTGACGCTATTGCAGAAGAGTATTCGGAAAATATGGATGACGATCTTTCAACAGATGGAAGTAAAGTTCAGGCTACAAATATTATCATGATCATGAATGAGAGCCTCACAGATTTTGAGGATATTGGTAACCTTAAAGCAAATAAGGAGATTCTTCCGTTTATCAGAAGTATGAATAAAAATGTAAAGCATGGAATGCTTCATATGCCTACATTTGGTGGAGGGACAGCGAGATCTGAGTATGAAGCACTGACAGGAAACAGTATTCAGTTCCTTCCGTCAGGAAGTGTTCCATATCAGCTTTACGTAAGAAATCCGGAATATGGGATGGCCGATATTCTGAAAGTGCAGGGATATGAGACAATTGCGGTGCATCCACAGAAAGCAGCGAACTGGAACAGAGAAAAAGTTTATCAGAGTATGGGATTTGAAAAATTCCTGAGCTATGAAAACTGGGGTGCGGAAATTGAAAAACTGCGAAGCTTCTGCAGTGATCAATCACTTTATGACAGAATTATTGAATTGTATAAGGAGAAAGAAAAAAATCAGAAGAGATTTACGTTTTGTGTGACGATGCAGAATCACGGAGGATATACAGAAGACAGAAGTCTTGGTTATGTACCGGATGTCAAACTGGATTATTCCAAAGATTATCCGCTGGCAGAAATGTTCCTGTCACTGGAAAGAAAGTCAGACAAAGCCTTTCAGAATCTGATCGAGTATTTTGAAAAGGTAGAAGAACCTACAATGATCGTGATGTTTGGAGATCACTGGCCAAATCTGGAAAATGGTTTTTATTCGGAAATACTTGCGGATGATTCATCAGATTCAGAGTTGATAAAATTACAGAAAAAATATCAGACTCCATTTGTAGTCTGGACAAATTATGATTCTGAAACAGAGGAAGAAGAATTCAGCAGCAATTATCTGGGAAGTTATGTGCTTGAACTGGCCGGTGTGGAAATGCCGCTCTATAACAAAATATTAATGAATATTAAAGCGCAGCTTCCGGTGATTGGAATGGGTGCATACTGTGACAAAGATGGAAACTGGTATTCAGATGAAACGCTTCCGGAAGAATATAAGAAACTCATTTCACAGTATCAGATTCTTCAGTATAACGATCAGTTTGAAAAGAAAAATATCAGGGAGAAACTGTTTCGGATGGAAAATTAAGCTCTTGACACAAATTCTGATTTCGCATAAAATAAAACCGGACACTTTAGAATACTGGAAAATGCATTTACAGTTCTAAAGTATGATATTTATAAAAATATGGCGATGAAGAGAATAGTACATGAGGAGCAATCTCAGAGAGGAATCCGGCTGGTGTGAGGATTCTGTGCGTGAATCATGGAACCGGCCTCTGAGCTCCGTGTGATTGAAGCATGGCGTGTTTCCTGCGTTAAAGGATTTAGAGAGAGCAGTTCCTTCGGGAATTGTTAATTAGGGTGGTACCGCCGAAGTCCTTCGGTCCCTTTACCGGGATCTGAAGGGCTTTTTTTAATACCTTTTATCCCGGAATGTATCTGGTCGGAATCTTTTGATTCTGGCATCATTATATCAAAAAGGAGAAAAGAACTATGGCAAAAAAATTAGTAGAAGCAATCACTTCCATGGATGAAGATTTTGCACAGTGGTATACTGACGTTGTAAAAAAAGCGGAACTGTGTGGTTATACAAGTGTAAAAGGCTGCATGGCGATCAAACCGGCAGGTTATGCAATCTGGGAAAACATCCAGCACGAGCTTGACCGCAGATTCAAAGAGACAGGTGTACAGAACGTATATATGCCGATGTTTATTCCGGAATCTCTTCTTCAGAAAGAAAAAGATCACGTAGAAGGTTTTGCACCGGAAGTTGCATGGGTAACACATGGTGGACTGAATGAACTGCAGGAGCGTCTCTGCGTTCGTCCTACTTCTGAGACTCTGTTCTGTGATTTCTATCAGAAAGATATCCAGTCTCACAGAGATCTTCCGAAGGTATACAACCAGTGGTGTTCTGTAGTGCGTTGGGAAAAAACAACCCGTCCGTTCCTTCGTTCCAGAGAGTTCCTGTGGCAGGAAGGACATACTGCTCATGCTACAGCAGAGGAAGCAGAAGAGAGAACAATTCAGATGCTGAATCTGTATGCTGACTTCTGTGAAGAAGTTCTGGCTATTCCGGTAATCAAAGGACAGAAAACAGACAAAGAAAAATTCGCAGGTGCAGTAGCTACTTATACAATCGAATCTTTGATGCATGATGGAAAAGCTCTTCAGTCCGGTACAAGCCACAACTTTGGTGACGGATTTGCAAAAGCATTCGGCATCCAGTACACAGACAAAGACAACACACTGAAATATGTTCACCAGACATCCTGGGGTATGACAACACGTATGATCGGTGCTCTTATCATGGTTCATGGTGATAACAGCGGACTTGTTCTGCCTCCGAGAATTGCTCCGACTCAGGCTGTTATCATTCCAATCCAGCAGCGTAAAGAGGGCGTACTTGAAAAAGCGGATGAACTGTTTGCAGCACTCAAGGCAGCCGGAATCCGTGTTAAAGTGGATGATACAGACAGAAGCCCGGGATTCAAATTTGCAGAGCAGGAAATGCGTGGTATTCCGGTTCGTATCGAGTGTGGTCCAAAGGATATCGAAAATGGACAGGCTGTTATCTGCCGTCGTGATACAAGAGAAAAATATGTGGTTACATTTGAAGAGCTTACTGCAAAAGTACAGGAAGTTCTGGATACTATGCAGAAGGATATGCTGGAACGTGCCCGTGCACATCGTGAAGCTCACACATATGTTGCGACAGATTATGAAGAATTCAAAGATATCATCAACAACAAGCCTGGCTTTGTAAAAGCTATGTGGTGTGGTGACCGTGCATGCGAAGATAAGATCAAAGAAGATGTTCAGGCAACTTCCAGATGTATGCCGTTTGAACAGGAACACTTAAGTGATGTTTGCGTATGCTGTGGAAAACCGGCTAAGAAGATGGTTTACTGGGGAAGAGCTTACTAATATGAAATTAACGATTCCTTCCAATGCGGAAAAAATATTGCACATTTTAGAAGAAAATGGCTACGAGGCCTATGTCGTTGGAGGCTGCGTCCGGGATTCAATCCTGGGGCGCTGCCCAAATGACTGGGATATAACAACATCAGCTTCTCCACTTCAAGTGAAGGAGCTGTTTCCACGTACTGTGGATACTGGTCTGCAGCATGGAACGGTAACGGTATTGATGGATAAGGAAGGCTATGAAGTGACAACTTATCGTGTGGATGGCGATTATGAGGATGGCCGTCATCCGAAGCAGGTAATGTTCACTTCAAGCCTGGAAGAGGACTTGAAGCGCAGAGACTTTACAATCAATGCGATGGCATATCATCCTGTTCGAGGTCTGGTGGATCTGTTTCATGGGATGGATGATATGCAGAACAAAATCATCCGCTGTGTCGGTGATCCAATGGAGCGCTTTCATGAGGATGCACTTCGAATCCTGCGTGCAGTTCGTTTTTCTGCGCAGTTGGGCTTTACGATTGACGACGAGACGAAGAAGGGAATCTGTGCACTTGCGCCGAATCTGAAATGTGTCAGTGCAGAACGTATTCAGACAGAACTGGTGAAACTGCTGGTCTCGCCACATCCGGATTATCTGCGAGTGGCTTATGAGACTGGAATTACAAGGGAATTTCTTCCGGAGTTTGATGCATGTATGGAAACTGCACAGAACACACCGCATCATTGTTATACTGTTGGGGAGCATATTCTTCACAGTATGCTTCTTGTGCGCCAGGATAAAGTCCTTCGTCTGACGATGCTTCTCCACGATATTGCGAAACCGGTGATGCGAAAGACAGATGAAAATGGACGTGATCATTTTAAACTACATGCACTGGAAGGTGAGAAGATGGCAAAAAGTATTCTTCGTCGTCTGAAGTTTGATAATGATACGATCAGCAGGGTTACCAGGCTGATCCGTTGCCATGATGACCGACCGATGCCGGATATGCGGTCGGTAAGACGTGCTGTGAATCGAATTGGCGAGGATCTGTTTCCACTGTATCTTGAAGTGCAGAAAGCAGATATGCTGGCGCAGAGTACGTACTGTCGAGAAGAAAAAAGTGAGCGGATCTGTGGTGTGGAAGCATGCTATCAAAAGATTGTTGAGGAAAAGCAGTGTGTGTCGCTGAAGACGCTGGCATTGACAGGACGGGATCTGATCCAGGCCGGGTACAAACCGGGACCGGAGCTTGGGGAGATTTTGAAAAAACTGCTGGAGCATGTACTCGAAGAACCGTCGGATAACACAAAAGAGAAGTTGATGGAAATAATAAAAGATAAGAAATAATGAATGCCGAGGCATTCTTGAAACGGGATTGTATCTCGAGGAATTTCTTTTATATGCCCCACATATGTATAGAAGGTACAAAAACAAGAGGGGGCTTTTTATTTGTATGACTATGGACTCAGTACACTGGAGCAGTACGGCCTTGACGCCGAATCAACAGCCCGTATCCGTGGCGCGCTTCTCTGTCGAACAGAAAAAGGACCAGTCATTATAAAAGAATTCAAAGGAACCGAAAAAAAACTTCAGAAACAGCAGGAACTGCTTGTCAGAATTAAAGAACAGGGAGGATATACAGACTGTTATATTCCGAATCAGGAAGAAAATCTTGTCAGTCGTGACAAAGATGGGATTTCATATACTCTGCAATACTGGTACGAAGGAAGAGAGTGCGATACAAGATCAAAAGAAGATATATTCAGAAGTATTCGCACATTGGCAGAGATGCATCAGCGTATGCATATGCCGGTAGTAGATTTTTATCTGGAACCATCTCTGGAAAATGAATATCAGCGTCATAATCAGGAAATGAAAAAAATCCGCAGTTTCATTCGAAAAAGAGGACCTTCCGGTATGTTTGAAAAATTATATCTTGAAACAGTGGAGAAATTTCTTCAGGATGGAGAAGAAGCTCATGAGGCACTAATGGATTCCGGGTATCAGGCCCTTCGGCAAAAGGCAGAAAAAGACGGTGAAGTCTGTCATGGAGAGTACAATCAGCATAATGTTCTGATGCTGAAAAATGGGACTGCAGTTACCAGCTTTGATCATTGGGGCTTTGATACACAGATGGCAGACCTATATCGCTTTATGAGGAAAATTCTCGAAAAGTATAACTGGGATATTCGGCTGGGAAAAGAAATGATTCGTGTATATCATCAGATAAAGCCGATTTCTGAGGAAGAGTGGACAAATCTGGAAATACGTTTCAGTTATCCGGAGAAATACTGGAAACTTGCAAATTATTACTATACTCATCGTAAAACATTGATTTCTGCAAAAAATACTGAAAAACTGCAGAATCTGATACATCAAAGAGATGCCTGGAAAAGATATTGTACTTCCTTTTTAGGGAAAACAGGTGTATAATATAAAACTATCAGAGACAGTTATAAAACTGTCAAAAATACATTTGTACAGGGAGGTATTTTAGTATGGATTACAGAGAAGTTTATGAGCAGTGGATTGCAAACCCATACTTCGATGAAGCAACAAAAGAGGAATTAAAGAGTATCGCAGATGATGAAAATGAAATAAAAGAGCGTTTCTATATGGATCTGGAATTTGGTACAGCCGGTCTTCGTGGAATAATCGGAGCCGGTACAAACCGTATGAATATCTACGTAGTAAGAAGAGCAACGCAGGGTCTTGCTAACTACATTGCTAAAGTCGATAAAAAATCCCAGGGTGTGGCTATTGCATATGATTCCCGTCATATGTCTCCGGAATTTGCTGAAGAAGCAGCTCTCTGCCTTGCAGCAAACGGAATCAAAGCTTATATTTTTGAGACATTAAGACCTACACCGGAACTTTCTTTTGCAGTACGTCATCTTGGCTGTGTTGCAGGTATCAACGTAACAGCCAGCCATAACCCACCGGAATACAACGGTTACAAAGTATACTGGGAAGATGGCGCGCAGATCACACCACCGCACGACAGCGGAATCATGGGTGAAGTTAAAGCAATCTCTGACTGGAATACAGTTAAGACAATGGACAAGGATGAAGCTGTTAAAGCAGGTCTGTTCGAAGTGATCGGCAAGGAAGTTGACGATGCTTACATGGCAGAACTGAAGAAACAGGTTATTCATATGGATGCAATTCAGGCAGAAGGCAAAAACCTCAAGATCGTTTATTCACCACTCCACGGAACAGGAAACATTCCTGCAAGAAGAATCCTTAAAGAACTTGGATTCGAGAACGTATATGTTGTAAAAGAACAGGAACTTCCGGATGGAGATTTCCCGACAGTCAGCTATCCGAACCCGGAAGCAGCAGAAGCATTCGAGCTTGGACTGAAACTTGCAAAAGAAGTTGATGCAGATCTCGTTCTTGCTACAGACCCTGACGCAGACCGCCTTGGTGTTCGTGTAAAAGATAAAAATGGCGAATATCATGATTTGACAGGAAATATGTCAGGATGCCTCCTTGCAAACTATGAGATCAGCCAGCGTAAAGCAGTTAACGGAAGTCTTCCGGAAGACGGAGCTCTTATTAAGACAATCGTTACTACAAATCTGGCAGATGCTATTGCTAAAGGATATGGAGTAAAACTGATTGAAGTTCTGACAGGCTTTAAATTCATCGGACAGCAGATCCTTGGATTTGAAAATTCCGGAAAAGGGACATATCTTTTCGGATTTGAAGAAAGCTATGGCTGCCTGATCGGTACATATGCAAGAGATAAAGACGCAATCGTAGCTACAATGGCTCTTTGTGAAGCAGCTGCATATTATAAGACTCAGGGCAAGACTCTGTGGGATGCAATGATTGAAATGTACGAACAGTTCGGATATTACAAAGATGATATCAAAGCTGTAACAATGAAGGGTATTGAAGGTCTTCAGAAGATTCAGGAGATCATGACATCTCTTCGTCAGAATCCACCGGCCGAATTTGCAGGACACAAAGTGATCGCAGTAAGAGATTATAAAGAAGATACGATCAAGAATCTGGAAACAGGCGAAGTTACTGCAACAGGTCTTCCGAATTCCAATGTTCTCTACTATGAACTGACAAATGATGCATGGGTATGTGTTCGTCCGTCCGGTACAGAACCGAAGGTAAAATTCTACTATGGTGTAAAGGGAACATCTCTGGAAGATGCAGATGAAAAATCAGCAGTAATGGGTAAAGCTGTTCTTGATATGGTTGATTCCATGATGTAATCAGGTATATGCAGATATTTGATGATTTTATGAAAATTGTCAGAGAAATACGCGAAAAATGCCCCTGGGACAGTGTGCAGACACATGAAAGCCTGAAGAAGTATCTTCTTGAAGAAAGCAATGAAGTACTGGAGGGAATTGACCGCCTTGCACAGGAAGGTGACAGTGCTAATCTGTGTGAAGAACTGGGAGATGTCCTGTTCCAGGTGGCACTTCACAGCGTGATTGCGGAAGAAGAGGGGATTTTCACGATAGAGGATGTGATTCAGGGCGTTTCTTCAAAAATGAAATTTCGTCATCCGAAAATTTTCGCTCCGGAGGATTCGTCATTAGCAGATCTTTCGTGGGAAGAACTTAAAAAGATAGAAAAGTCCGTGAGTGAAAAACCTTGACAATTTGACATAAAAGGTTTATATATAGTAGATAGCGTGCATATGCCAAGAAGCATTACGCGACAAATAAGAATGAAGTTATTTAGAGGAGGAACACCATGAATAAAACAGAATTAGTAGCAGCAATGGCGAAAGAAACAAACCTTTCTAAAAAAGACGTAGAGGCTGTATTAAAATCTTTCACTGATGTTGTAGCATCCGAATTAAAAAAAGGTGGAAAAATCCAGTTAGTTGGTTTTGGTACATTTGAAGTAAGCGAAAGAGCAGCCAGAGAAGGAAGAAATCCTCAGACAGGCGAAACAATGAAGATCGCAGCTTCCAAAGCACCGAAGTTCAAAGCTGGAAAAGCTCTGAAAGATATGGTGAACGAATAATTAAATCGTAATTTCGGGGGAACGAATGAGTTCCCCCTTTTGTTATTTCAGGAGGCAAAAATGAGACTGGACAAATATTTGAAAATTTCACGTCTGATCAAAAGAAGAACGGTTGCAAATGAAGCATGTGATGCGGGGCGGGTTCTTGTGAACGATCGTCCGGCAAAAGCGTCAGCACAGGTAAAAGCCGGTGATACAATAGAAATTCAGTTTGGAAGCAAAAATGTAAAAGTAGAAGTGCTGGATGTTAAAGAAACGGTACGTAAAGAAGATGCAGAAAATCTTTTTCGATATCTTTAAGATGGGTGAAAGTGCCTGAGAAGATGATTAAGATCTAAGTCTATTGGACAGCCTGTCTGCATAAAATAACAGTAAATACAGTATAGGAGCTGCGGACTTGGATGAGAAGAAGACAGGAAGGCCACACAGCCTGATGTTAGAAAATCGTGAATCTGGAAAACTGACAGGCGTTAAGGATATTCATTCCTTTAATGAAAATGAACTCCTTCTTATGACAGAAGCCGGTAAGGTTCTGGTTAAAGGAGAACAGCTTCATGTGAGGGGGCTTGACCTGGAAAAAGGTGAGGCTGAAATCGCAGGAAAAGTAAACAGTATTTCTTATCTGACAAAAAATGCACATAAAAAAGAAGAACCTTTGTTGAAAAGGATGTTCCGGTGAAATGAGCAGTTATATCAGATTTGAAATGCTGCTTTTTTTTCGCTGTTTTGAAACAGGCATTATATTGCTGCTGTTTTACAGAGCAGTTGGGGTTCTGTGCGGTATTCTGCCACGATGCAGGTGGATGAAAAATATAACAGATATATTATACTGGCTGTTTGCAGGATGTATGATATTTTCAGAAATATACCGTTATAATTACGGATGTCTGAGAGTGTATATGCTTTCGGGCGACATTATGGGTGCGTTTTTTGCAAATAGTGTGTTAAACCGGTTGCTATTTTTGATAAAAAGATGTAAAATTTCATCATATAAGTATACGAAAAGATGTTTTTGGAGTTTTAGAAGGAGCCGACAGCTTGAAAAAGTCAAAAAAGAAAAATAATAAGAAAAAAATAGCGAATAATTATCTTGGAATGGTAGCAATTTCCGTAGTCGTGTTGCTCCTTCTGGGAGGATTGACGTTTCAGAGTCAGAATCTGAAAGCAAGAATTGCGGTTTATGATACAAAGGCAGCAGCATTGCAGGAATCCATTGACAATGAACAGGAACGTACCAAGGAAATTGATGAACAGAAGGAATATATGCAGACCGATGAGTACATTGCGGAAGTTGCCAGAGATAAGCTTGGACTTGTAAAAAATAATGAGATTGTTTTTGAAGAAGAAAAATAATAACATCCGTTGTTTTTGGAGGGTTTTGACCAAGTTGCTGTAAACGGAGTGAACAGTAATGAAAACTGTTACAAAATAGGAGATTTTGCAGAAATATTTTCTGTAATAGTCTCCTTTATTTGACAGATATTTTAAGAACTCCCTTTTATAATATTTTTCTAGGAAAAATAAGGGGAGGGAAATATATGCAGGAATGGATAATTGCCATGCTCGTGATCAGTGTGCTTCTGATATTGCGGGACATGGCAAAAACTGTTTTGACGGGGAGAATGTCGAAAAAAGAGGAAATATTTCCTATTGGTGAAGATCATCCCCAGAAAGAAAAGGTAGAGCGTTATGCAGCAGCTTTTCAGAAGCTTGCAGATACTTTTTATGGAATGCCATACAAAAAAGAATATCTGAGTAATGGACAGATTGAGAATATACTTGCAGATACAAATGAACGACTTTGCAGTGGCTGTTATCACAGGGATATCTGTTGGGGAAACCAGGCGGAACTTATGCATCGGGGCGGCGAAACACTGGTCCGCGCGTTGGAAAAGGGTGATGAAGAGACAGTTGCAAAGATCCGTGCAGAGTGGGGAAGCATGTGTGGGAAATCTATGCAGTATCTGGAAGAAGTAAGGGAACAGTTCCGAAAAGAAAAGCAAAATCTGGTATGGCTGAATCGGATGATCGAGAGTCGACTGGCAGTTGCACAGCAACTGACAGAAACAGCAGCAATTATGGAGATGGTGGCGAATGATCTGTACGATATAGCTGCGGCAGAACCGGAATTCAGAGAGGAACTGAGAAAAAATCTGAGAAAAAAACATGTGATACTGAAAGCAGCCTGGGTGATGGATAAGGTCGAGGGAAGACGGCAGATATTTCTGACATTACGGGCAAGAAGCGGACAGTGTGTATCTGTGACGGAGATTGCACAGTTACTTTCTGAGGTATGTGAGAGCAGAATGACGTCGGTAAAAGGCAGTCGATGTATTGTAAACGGTGAGTTTCACACAGTACATTTTGTAGAGGATGTCAGTTACCAGATGCTGTATGGGGTCTCAAGACTTACCAGAGAAAGTGAAAAGGTATCCGGTGATAATTATATCTGCAGACAGGAAGACGGAGGAAAATTCGTCATGTGTCTGTCTGATGGAATGGGGTCCGGGATGGATGCATGCAGAGAAAGTGAGATTGTAGTAGAACTTCTGGAACAGTTCCTGGAATCCGGATTTTCGCAGGAGACGGCAGCACGAATGGTAAATGCAGCACTTGTACTGAAAGGTCGTGAAGAAATGTTTTCTACGGTAGATATCTGTGCAGTAGACCTGTATACTGGTATCTGCGAGTTTTTGAAGGCAGGTGCTGCATCAACATTTATCAAACGGGATCACTGGGTGGAAGCAATTGCGTCAGAAAGCCTGGCAGCAGGGCTGGTGCAGAGAGTGGATTTTGACACGGCGTCCAGAAAACTGTATCATGGAGATTATCTGATCATGATGACCGATGGAGTTCTGGATGCATTACCGGTGGAACATGAAGAAGAAACGATGAAAGAGATCATTATGGACATTCAGGATGAAACACCAAGAGAAATAAGCAGGGGAATTCTGGAGAGAGCACTGGGATACAGTGATTATCATGCGAGGGATGATATGACGGTTCTGGTGGCGAATGTAGTAAGAAAATAGTCGCTGCGAACGGAGTGAGCAGTAACAGAAAATAGAGATTTGCAGATACGCAGGAGAAAACAGAATGCAGAAAAACGCATTGCAAAAAATTAAGAATTTTACAGCAGAGACAGATATGCTGAAAGACTGTTCAGTGATCATTCTGGGTGTATCAGGCGGCCCGGATTCAATGGCGATGCTGCATATAATGAATCAGTTAAAGGAAAAAAAAGGATACAGAATTCAGGTGGTTCATGTGAATCATGGAATTCGTGGAACAGAAGCTATGAGAGATCAGAAGATAGTGGAGTCGGTGTGCCGGGAATGGAAAGTTCCGTGCAGTGTCTACTCGTATGATGTTCCGGGACTTGCTGAAAAATGGAAAATGGGAGAGGAAGAAACCGGAAGAAAAGTGCGGCGAATAGCTTTTGAAGAGGAAAAGAAAAAAATCCAGGAAGAGAACAAAAAGATAAGAGTAGCACTGGCACATAACAAAAATGATATGGCCGAAACAATGCTGCATCATCTGGCAAGAGGAACCGGGATTCGGGGACTGTGTTCGCTGAAAGCGATAAATGGAGAAATTATCAGGCCGCTTCTTTGTTTAGAACGGTGCGAAATTGTTAAGTATGTAGAGGAGAATAATATTCCGACGGTGCAGGACAGTAGCAATCTAGAGGATGCATATACCAGAAACAGGATACGACGCCATATTCTGCCGGTTCTGGAGAAGGAAGTAAATGTAAAGGCGGTAGCGCACATGGCAGAGGCATCCGAAATATTGGGACAGGCAGAAGATTATTTTGTCGGTCAGGCTAGGATGCTGGCAGGAAAGTACTTTGTGAAGGAGGGAAGATATGTGTTGAATGATGATTTCTTTCAGAAAGAAGAAATTATTCAGACATATGTGATCCGGGAAATTCTTGAGCAAACGGCCGGACATCAGAGTGATCTGACCTCTCAGCATATAAAACAGATACGGCAGTTATATGGTTTGCAGACAGGACGCCGGATCAGCCTTCCGTATGCTGTTGAGGCGGTCAGAGTATATGAGGGTGTGGAAATCAGAAAAAAATCACAGAATCTTCATGTGCCTGATGGACAGCAAGAACAGGAAATCAAATTGTCTGCTGCAGAAAAAGAAGTAAAATGGAGCAGAGGAACCCTTCAGGTAAGAAATTTTTTCTATAATGGAGAGAAGATTTTGGAAAAAAAGTATACGAAATGGTTTGATTGTGATAAAATAAAATGCGAACTGTCTGTCCGTACACGCAGAAGCGGTGATTATATGATTGTAAATCACGACGGAGGACGCAAGAAACTGACGCGCTGCATGATCGATGATAAGATTCCGGGAGAGATCAGGGAAGAGATACCTCTTATTGCTGACGGAAACGAGATAGTATGGATCATAGGCGGGAGAATTAATGAGCGTTACAAAATTACTTCCAAAACAGGAAGAGTATTGGAGATCACATACCAAGGAGGAAACGTATAATGAGTGAAAAAATCAATGTTTTACTGAGTGAAGAAGAAGTGGATGCAAGAATCAGACACATTGCAGCTCAGATCAGCAAAGACTATGCCGGAAAAGAAATTCATCTGATCTGTGTACTGAAGGGTGGAGTATTCTTTACCTGTGAACTGGCAAAGAGAATTACTGTTCCGGTATCTCTTGATTTCATGTCCGTATCCAGCTATGGAGATGATACAAAATCCAGTGGAGTTGTTAAAATTGTAAAAGATCTGGATCAGCCACTGATCGGCAAAGACGTTCTGATCGTAGAAGACATTATTGATTCAGGAAGAACACTCAGTTACCTGATCGACATTCTGAAGGGAAGAAATCCAAACAGTATCCGTCTGTGCACACTTCTGGATAAACCGGAGCGCAGAGTAAAAGATGTAAAAGTGGATTACTGCTGCTTTAATATTCCGGATGAGTTTGTTGTAGGATATGGTCTGGATTATGCACAGAAATACAGAAATCTTCCATTCATTGGAGTGGTTGAATTAAATCAGGAAGACTAGTTTTGAAAGGAGACATCAGCAGGTGAATAAACAGTCAGGCAGAATTGGCCTGTATCTTGTGCTGGTTGTAATGTTGGTTTCAGGGTATTTTTATCTGAACAAACAGGTTACATCACAGAGCAGTTACTCAATGGAAAGTATGAAACAGGCAGCTGAGGACGGGAAGATTTCTTCGGCGAAGATTTATCAGAACAGAGAAGTACCTACCGGCTCAGTTGTATTGGATATCCAGGGAATCGGACAGAAGAAAGTATATGTAACGGATGTTAATGCAGTGCAGGAGCTTCTGGAAAGCTATAAGGTCTATCCGACGGTTGCAGATGTTCCGCAGGAGAGTATGTTTATGACGACTCTTCTTCCGGTTCTTCTGACAGGTGTATTGGTGATTTTTCTGTTTGTGATGATGAATCGTCAGATGTCAGGAGGCGGTGGGAATGCCAAGATGATGAATTTTGGAAAAAGCCGTGCCCGAATGATGCTGCCGGATGATAAAAAGGTTACATTTCAGAATGTGGCAGGTTTGCAGGAGGAAAAAGAAGATCTGGTAGAAGTTGTAGATTTTCTTAAAGCTCCGCAGAAGTATACCAATGTAGGAGCGAGAATTCCAAAAGGAGTTATCCTTGTGGGACCTCCTGGAACAGGTAAGACTCTTCTTGCAAAAGCAGTCGCAGGAGAAGCCGGGGTTCCGTTTTTTTCCATCTCGGGATCTGATTTTGTGGAAATGTTTGTTGGTGTAGGTGCATCACGTGTACGTGATCTGTTCGAAGAAGGAAAGAAGCATGCACCTTGTATCATCTTTATTGATGAAATCGATGCGGTAGCCAGACAGCGTGGAACCGGAATGGGCGGCGGACATGATGAGAGAGAGCAGACTCTGAATCAGCTTCTTGTAGAAATGGATGGTTTTGGAGTTAATGAAGGCATTATTGTAATGGCAGCAACCAACCGTGTGGATATCCTGGATCCGGCAATACTGAGACCAGGGCGATTTGACCGTAAAGTTGCGGTTGGACGTCCGGATGTTAAGGGAAGAGAAGAAATTCTTCGGGTTCATGCCAAGGATAAGCCGCTCGGCGAGGATGTGGATCTTGCACAGATCGCACAGACAACAGCTGGTTTTACAGGGGCAGATCTTGAGAATCTTCTGAATGAAGCAGCAATTATGGCTGCGAGATCAGGTCGCAGTTATATTACACAGCCGGATATCAAGCATGCATTTATCAAAGTTGGTATTGGTGCTGAGAAACGCAGTAAGGTTATTTCTGAAAAAGAGAAGAAAATCACAGCATACCATGAAGCAGGTCATGCAATTTTGTTTCATGTACTTCCGGATATGGATCCTGTATATACAATTTCGATTATTCCGACAGGAATGGGAGCCGCAGGATATACCATGCCTCTTCCGGAAAATGATGAGATGTTCAATACAAAAGGTAAGATGCTGCAGGATATCACGACGCTTCTTGGCGGACGTGTTGCAGAGGAGATTATCTTTGGAGATATTACGACAGGCGCTTCTAATGACATCAAACGTGCAACCAGTACTGCACGTGCCATGGTCATGCAATATGGTATGTCAGATAAGCTTGGCCTGATCGCTTATGGTGATGATGGTGATGAAGTCTTTATAGGACGTGATCTGGCACATACAAGAAGCTACAGCGAAGAAGTAGCCAAAGAAATTGACAAAGAAGTTCATGATATTATTGATCAGTGTCATGCGGATGCAAAGAAGATTATTTCACAGCATATGGATGTTCTTCGCAAGTGTGCAGATCTTCTTTTAGAAAAGGAAAAAATCCAAAGAGATGAATTTGAGGCACTTTTTACATCAGAAAATGATGTGCCGCAAGAATAGAACGTACAAAGTGTACAAAAACATAATGTAAATTTTGTGAAGTTTGTGCACACTTTTAGTGGGACTCATGATACTATAATAACCGTAAAAACCCCCCAATACATTATATAGTTTTTGCTACACCCCATAAGAAGAAATACCTTCTCCAAAAAAGACAGCTTATCCCGCTGTCTTTTTTACTGTCTAAAAATACCGCTAAAACAGCCGGTTCTGTACTCATTTGCTTTACGGCAATATGGATTCATGATATTATTATTTATACAGGAGTTTACGCAGGTGAAAAATTAAGATTTACCATAAATAAATTGTAACAGAGAGGTATTGCAATGAACCCGGAAGAGTTAAAGAAAATCTGGATGGAGTATTCGAATCCTCAGCAGTTATTTGATGATGCGGAAAAATTTTATAATTTAATGATGATGTACCGCTGTGCAATCAGAGAGGTGCAGACCAAACTGGAAGTTTTGGATGATGAGTTTTCGGTGGAATATAATCGGAATCCGATTTCATTCATAAAGACAAGAATCAAAAAGCCAGTAAGTATTTATAATAAGCTGCAGAAACTGGGATATGACTTTACTATCGAAAATATCCAGCAGCAGCTGAATGATGTGGCGGGGGTTCGGATTGTCTGCGCATTTATTGATGATATTTATACAATCTCAGATTTGATCACACAGCAGGATGACATCAAAGTTATAAAAATAAAAGACTATATAAAGAATCCAAAGCCAAATGGCTACCGGAGTTATCATATGATTGTTGAGATTCCGGTATTTTTTGCAAAAGGAAAAACACCGATGCGAGTGGAACTTCAGATTCGTACTAATGGAATGGATTTCTGGGCAACACTGGAACATCAGCTTCGTTATAAAAAAGGTATTGAAGAGATGCCCGGGTTTGAGGAAATCAGTAAGGAACTGATGCATTCAGCACAGGTTATTATAGAAGCGGATAATGAGATGCAGGAAATCAAGAACAAAATAGGCATGTTCCACGAAATCTAAGAAATAATATTTCTAAGAAAGAGCAGGCATGAAGGTTATGTATTCGATTAAAACAGTCAAAGGTGATATAACAGAAATTACGGATGTACAGGCAATTGTAAATGCTGCAAATAATTAAAGATTACTAAGGCTTATAATCTGTCATGTGATTATGTGATCCACACAGTCGGACCGATCTGGTATGGTGGAAATAATAATGAAGATAAGCTTCTTGCAAGTTGCTAAGATTGCAGTAGATACGGTTCATAGATTTCTAAAAGATAATCCAGACAGATTTGATCTGGTAGAGTGGGTGTTATTTAACGACCAGGCTGCATTCGCGTATGAGAAAGCATTATCTTTGGTGCAAAAATAGACTGCAAACAAGGAAATCAAGGAATGCAGATTACATTTTAAGTAAAAAAATAGACTGCAAACAAGGAAATCAAGGAATGCAGATTACATTTTAAGTAAAAAAATAGACTGCAAATAAAGAAACCTAGGAATGCAGATTACATTTTAAGTAAAAAAATAGACTGCAAACAAGGAAATCAAGGAATGCAGATTACATTTTAAGT
>NZ_CAKROJ010000020.1 GCF_934372025.1 uncultured Blautia sp. | reverse complement strand
TGTACAGGAGGCTGCAGACGCTGGCAAGTTCTAAGACAAAAACCAATTTTTTTAAAGTGTTACAATAATTTTTACGTTAGACACATCATTGGTACAAAAACACCGATGATGTGTCTAATTTTTTTACCTCAAAATTTAAGCACACATCATAAATTTGACGATTTCTGCAATCTGTGCTACGATTAGCAGGAATCATAAAAATTGGAGATGTTTTTTCATGAAGCAGAATACACAGGATAAGAAATATTACAGTATTGAATGTCTGCGCTTTGTATTTGCAATTTGTATTATATATTTTCATTTATTACATTCTTTTATCATGCCATATACAGATGGCAGCGCAGTCTATAAGACGCTGGCTGTAGATGCAAGATATATGAAATATATCGTGGAATGTTTTTTTATAATTTCGGGTTATTTTTTGTATCAATCGATACAGCGACATCCAGACAGAACGTTCCATGAGTTTGTCAGGGCAAAAATTGCGCGTTTATGGCCTGTTCTGGCCTGTTCTATCTGCATTTCGATGGTATTGGGAAAAAAATCATTCACTACGTCTTTTATGAATCTGTTTTTTCTGCAGTCAAGTGGTATTGTTTCAGATTGGAGTGGTTTAAACTGGTATGTGTCAGCATTTTTTATTGCAGAAGTATTCTATTTTGTACTTTATAAATTCTTTCATAATTCAGCTGTTATGAAGTTCATAATTCTTTTGCTTGTCTGTGGAGGTTATGCAGTAAATTTATTTTTTATGAATGGCGGTTTTGGCAGAAAAATGGTATATGGGGTACTCAATCTGGGACTTGCAAGGGGAATTGCAGGTGTCGGATGGGGGTACATGCTTGGAATTATGTTTGAATTCTTGAAGAACATGTACAGAAAATTGCCGGAAAAGGAAATCTATTCCCAAATAGCAGAACTGGGAATATCATTGATTGAGATTTCGGCAGCTCTGATGCTTGCTGTAAATTTTTTTTACAGTAAAGAGGCTTTTAGAAATCAGATTATTGTTGTAGTTCTTTTTACAGCTTTGTTTATTTGTTTTCTTACGCGAAGAGGAATTCTCTCACTGCTTATGGATCATCCGTTCTGGGGAATTCTGGGAAAATATACATATTCTATGTATGTTATGCAGGAAACAGCGTTTGTTATCTTGCAGCATACGTTTTGGAGAAATACGACTTATGTTCAGGTGCATCCAATTATAGCTATTATGTTGTCAATTATTTCTGCAACTATTCTGGGAATTACTGCTTATTATCTTATAGAACGCCCAGGAGCAGCAGTTATGAAAAAAGTACTCTTCTAATGAAAGAAGAGTGTTATTAAAAGCAGACCATATATTTCCTGCTCTGCTCGTTAGCAAGTACAATAGTTCTTGCCTGGCTATTCAAGAAAGTACTTAATTATATAGATCAAAAAGTATTGGGTTTATTTTAAATCTTTACACGACAGAATGGAATCATTGACAAGCGAAATAATAACCCGTATAATCAAAGGGTTATAGTTATGGACAAATTTGAAGGGAGAAGAAGGTATTGGAAAAAAAGGAAAAATATCTTTTTTCGATAGTAATTCCTGTATATAATGCTGAAAAATACCTGGAAGAGACGGTAGAGTCGGTAATTGCTCAGGATATAGGTTTTGAAAAAAATATCCAGATCATTCTGGTAAATGATGGAAGCAAAGATTCCTCTGCCGAGATCTGTCAGAGATATGCGGATAAATATCCGAATAATGTTGTATATGTTTCGCAGAAAAATGCTGGTGTCAGCGCGGCGAGAAATCATGGTATGGAATATATTGAGGGTAAATATGTTAACTTTCTGGATTCGGATGACAAATGGGAACCAAATGCCTATAGGATGATTCGTAATTTCTTTGATGATAGTTATGAACATATAGACTTGGTTGCTGCAAGAATGCAGTTTTTTGAAGCCCGAACAGATTTTCATCCGCTTGATTTCAGATTCCTTAATAAACAGAGTCGTATTATAAATATTCTTAATGAAGAAAGTAGTTTTCAGATGCATGTAACTTCATGTGTCATCAAAAGTGAAGTAGCTAAGAAATGGCGCTTCAATGAAGAACAAAAATATGGGGAAGATACTGTCTATATAAATAAAATCATTATGGACAGAGGCTGCTATGGAGTAGTGACGAATGCGATTTGTGATTATCGTAAGCGTGCTGATGAAACCTCAGCGGTCCAAGGAATGAAAAATAAGCATCTATGGTATATTGGAACTCCAGATCAATTCTATGGAGAACTTATTGCATTTTCAAAGAAAAAATATGGGCGAGTAATTCGATACCTGCAGCATATTTTAGCTTATGATATTCAGTTCCGTGTATCTTTTGCATACAATCATGTGATCACTGAAAAAGAGTTTGAAGAATATAAAGAACAGATTTTTGAATATTTACAGGAAGTAGACGATCAATGTATTATTAGAGGGCGTACCCTTGGTATGGATGAAAAACTTCGTCTTCTCAAAGTAAAGAACAAAGGCATTGATAGAGGTTTATTTGATTTAAGTGACAATATGGTCATGTATGAGAAATATTCTCTGATCAACTTAACAGATAGGGGCTCTACTCTTCATGTGAATTTCATCTCCATAGAAAATGATGAGATGATCCTGGAAGGGTGTTTGAGAAATTGGATATATGAATGCTGGCCAGATTTGAAATTAAAGTTTACATCGAATGAAAAAGATTATTATTTGGTTGAATTTGCTCCTTATGATATTGGGAAGAAAGAGGTACTTGAGGGAGAAGAGTGGTTATATAAATTCTATAAAGTTAGAATTCCACTTACAGGAAAAAAACAGAGAGTATTTCCAGTACTAGAATTGGCTGATGGCTCAGAATGTAGAATGAGAATGACATTTACAAAATTTATGCCAATTGCATATTTTAATGCGGGAGCTTCTTATTTTTCAGGTAAGTATTTTGTTCGTCAGTATAATAATTGGTTGGAAGTTTCTGTGCCAAAGAATATTACTGTGACGAAACTTATTTGTGAGCTGAAGGCGACCAGAAGACTTTGTATGAAAGGTAGATGGGATGCTGCGTTACTTCGTTGGCAGACACAGTTACGGCGTTGGTTTAAAAAGAAACAAATTTGGCTGATTTCTGATAGGGATTATATTGCGAATGATAATGGTGAACATTTATTTAGATATATGTGTGAGCACCGGAAAGATTATCCTGACATTAAGTTCTATTTTGTTATAGCTGGTGATGCACCTGATTTTCAACGTTTGCAACAGTATGGACCGGTGATAGACCTGCATAGCAAACGCTATCGTAATTTATTCTTGTTGTGTGATAAAATCATATCTTCCTCTGCAAATGAAGATGTATTTGATTTGTTTGGAACAGACAAAGTACTTTATAAGGGTATTTTACAGTTTAAGTATATCTTTCTTCAGCACGGGATTATCAAGGATGACTTGTCAACATGGCTAAATAAAGTAAATAAGAATATTTCTGCTTTTGTGACATCTGCTCGTCCAGAATATGACTCTATACGTAATGGACAGTACTTGTATGATAAGGAAGTTAAACTTACAGGTTTGCCACGATTTGATAAGTTAATTGAAAAAAATAAAAAAAGAAATCCAGAAAAGATATTGTTGATCATGCCTACATGGAGGCGCTATATTTCCGATAGTTTTGATCCGGTGACCTCCAGAAGTATATACAGCCATACTTTTAAGAAAACGGAGTTTTATAAGTTTTACAATGATTTGATGAATAATGAGAAATTATTGACTGTTATGAGAAAACATGGTTATAAGGGTATTTTAGGTATGCACCCAATCCATTCAGAACAGACAGTAGATTTTGAAAAAAATGATGTCTTTGAAATTCCGGAAGGACATCTGGATTATCAGGAACTTTTTGTAAGAGGAAGTATTATGCTTACAGATTTCTCAAGTACATTTTTTGATTTTTGTTATTTGAGAAAGCCTGTTGTATATGCACAGTTTGACACAGAAAAATTCTTCCATGGACAGGTTTATGATCCAGGCTATTTTGATTATGAACGTGACGGATTTGGTCCGGTATGTAAAGATCTTCCGTCAACAGTGGATGCATTGATTTCAATTATTGAAAATGATGCCAAGCTTACACCGGAATATCAGAGACGAATACATGATTTTTATGCGTATGACGATCAGAATAACTGTAAACGTGTAATAGAAGCAATAAAAGAAACTGATTAATGATTATGGGAAAATCCAGGTTACGGCCTGGCTTTTTCTTTTTTGTTATACTAAGAATAAACGATTGGAATAAATTAGTAATACAGCAGATAAGAGGGAAGGAAACTATGGCAGAAGGATTCAGGCTCAGCAGAAAAACAAAAAAGCTTATTTTAGGTATATGTATCGGATGTATGGTGGTTCTTGCCGCGGGACTTTTTACTTATGTATATATCACTGATACGACTACGCTTGGAAGAAAAATAACAATTTATGGGCTTGATGTCTCGCGGATGACTGCAGACAAGGCAGAACAGGAGATACTGAATTCTTTCCGAAACAGGAAAGTGCAGTTTAAAGAGGATGGAAAGAATGTCTATCATACAACGTTGAGCGATCTGGGATATGATCTGGATGAGATGGCGTTGAAGAGTCAGCTGGAAGAACTTCAGGCGACAAGAAAGGCAAATCGTAAACTGCTTGCCACGCAGCAGGATTACACGATTGATTATCAGATTCAAAAAAATGAAGAACAGGAAAAAACAGTACTTCAGGCTTCGAATTTTGGAGATAAAGAACGTACTGCTTCTGTAGATGCAGCAGTACAGTATGATAAGTCAAAGAAGCAGTTTGTACTGGTGAAGGATGTTCAGGGAAACCAGATTGATGAAGCGAAGTTTCAGAGTTACGTAGACCAGATGCTGAACGATAATTTTCGTTTGAAGCTTCTCGGCGGCGATATACAGATCACATTGGATGTGAATATTTATCAGCAACCGTCTGTAACGGTTTCTGATGATATGCAAAAGAAAGTCACAGATCTGAATGATCAGTTAAATAAATATCGTAGTACGACGGTTACCTATACACTGGGCAGTGCAACGGAAGTGATTGATTCCGGAACAATTGAGTCCTGGCTGCAGATCTCGGATGAAAGTGTAAATCTTGATCAGGATGCCGTTAAGAAATATGTGCAGGATCTTGCGACAAAATACAATACGATCTATGTTCCACGTACCTTCCGTACTTCCTATGGCAATGATATTACAGTGTCTGATAATGAATATGGATTTCAGATCGATCAGGACGGGGAGCTGAAGCAGCTGCTTACTGATCTTGGCAGCGGTACGGCAGTTACCAGGGATCCGGTATATGCGATCAGTGGTATGCAGCGTAATGGCACAGACGATCTCAATGGAAGTTATATTGAAGTGAGTCTGGATAATCAGCATCTTTGGCTTTATAAAGACGGAGCTCTTATTACAGAAACAGATATTGTCAGTGGAGCGCCAAAAGCCGGCAGAGAGACATACAGAGGTGCATGGCCTATTGCTTATAAGGCAAGTCCTTATAACTTAAGCAGTCAGGAATATGGTTATAATGTGAAGGTGAAGTACTGGATGCCGTTTGTGTACGGACAGGGACTTCATGATGCGTCCTGGCAGTCGTCCTTTGGTGGAAACAGATATAAAAATGGTGCCGGAAGTCATGGATGTATTAACCTTCCAACTGATCAGGCAGCTCTGATCTATAATACAATTGACGGGGGATATCCGATCATTATTTATTAAAAATATGGTGAATACCGACAGAGAAACCAGTTCGATCATTTTGATTTGGACTGGTTTTTCTTTTGCAGAAACAGGGGTGTTTCATTGACATTTTTTTGGCAAAATAATATAATAAAAAGGCATATGTTAAGGAGGAAAGTATGGCGCACAGAACAGGTCTGGAAGATTATTATGTTATCAAAAATCAAAAGAAACTTCGTTTCGGTTATACGACCGGATCCTGCGCTGCAGGAGCTGCCAGGGGTGCAGCAGAAATGCTTCTCGGGCAGAAGAAGACAGATGAGACGGATCTGATGACTCCGAAGGGAATTTTGCTTCATCTGGAACTGCATGATGTTCAGACAGAGGAGAATGCAGTGACCTGTGCGGTTCGCAAGGATGCGGGAGATGATCCGGATACGACCAATGGAATCCTGGTTTATGCCAGAGTTGAGAAATGTCCGCAAACGTCAGGAATTACGATTGATGGCGGAAAAGGAGTAGGAAGAGTTACAAAAGCCGGGCTTTCACAGAAAGTGGGAGAAGCAGCGATCAATCCTGTTCCGAAAGCTATGATTCTTAAGGCAGTGGAAGATGCAGCTGACAGATATCATTATGAAGGCGGGCTGAAAGTTACGATTTTTGTGCCGGAAGGAGAAAAAATCGCTCAGAAAACATTCAATCCGCGTCTTGGAATACAGGGTGGTATTTCTATTCTCGGGACATCTGGAATTGTTGAACCGATGAGCGAAAAAGCTTTGATCGAGAGTATACATGTGGAAATGAAACAGCATTTTTCTCAGGGAGAACGTTACATGATCGTGACACCGGGAAATTATGGAGCGGATTATCTGCGTGAACATATGAATCTTCCTTTTGAAAAAAATATCAAATGCAGTAATTATGTGGGTGAAACGATAGATATGGCTGTGAATATGGGAGTAAAAGGAATTCTGTTTATTTCTCATATAGGCAAGTTTGTTAAGGTTGCAGCCGGAATCATGAATACGCATTCACACAGTGCAGACGGACGTATGGAGGTGCTTTGTGCTGCAGCGATCCGTTCAGGAGCAGAGATTTCATGTGCAAGAGAAATCCTTGCATGCAACACTACAGACGAAGCACTTTATGTACTGGATAAGTATCATCTATTACAAAAAGCAATGGAGGATGTAACCAGTCACATACAGTTTTATCTGGATCATCGTTCTTATCAGCAGATTTTATTGGGCGCAGTGATCTTTTCAAATGAATTTGGATATCTGGGTCAGACGGAACATGCATCCGAGCTGATCACATTGATTAACCAGACAGATAATTAGTGCATAATTAAATAATCAGTATAATAAAGGAGAATACAGCTATGGTTCATTTTGTTGGTGCAGGTCCGGGATCACCGGATCTTATTACAGTCAGAGGTAAACAGTATCTGGAGGAGGCAGACGTGATCATTTATGCAGGATCACTGGTAAATCCGCAGCTTCTGGAATACAGTAAGGATGTATGTACGATTCATAACAGTGCCAAGATGACGCTTGAGGAAGTGATTTCAGTTATTGAGAGAGCTGAAGCAGAAGGTAAAATGACCGTTCGTCTTCACACAGGAGATCCGTGCATTTATGGTGCGATCCGTGAGCAGATGGATATTCTGGATGAGAAGGGGATTGCTTATGACTATTGTCCGGGTGTCAGTGCATTCTGTGGAGCAGCAAGTGCTTTGAATCTTGAATATACACTGCCTGATATTTCACAGAGTGTGATCATTACAAGAATGGAAGGCCGTACACCGGTTCCGTCCAAAGAAAGTATTCAGTCCTTTGCAGCACATCAGGCAACGATGGTTGTTTTTCTGAGCACCGGTATGCTGGAAGAACTCAGCAAAAGACTTATTGAAGGCGGATACACAGCAGATACACCGGCAGCGATCGTATATAAGGCTACCTGGCCGGATGAAAAGAAATTTGTGTGTACAGTTGGTACACTTGCACAGACAGCAGCAGAAAATGATATTACCAAGACAGCTCTGATGATCATTGGTGATTCTGTCAAAGCGGCTCATTATGATCGTTCCAAACTGTACGATCCTGGATTTACAACGGAGTTCCGTGAGGCAACCGAATAAAATAGTATTAAAAGGGAATTAAACAATATGCAGCGGATTTCAATCATCTGTTTCAGCCTGACCGGTTACGCAACTGCATCCAGACTGGAAAAAGGACTGCATGTCGAGGGTTATGCAGTACAACTTTATAAAAAAAGTAAATATCTGGAAGATTCCATTACAGAAAGTACGGGAGCATGGGCACAAAGTCATTTTGCGGAAGATGATGCCATTATCTTTGTCGGTGCGTGCGGGATTGCTGTGCGTAGTATTGCACCGTATGTGGCAAGTAAGAAATCTGACCCGGCGATACTGGTGATTGATGAATGTGGAAAGTTTGTAATTTCACTTTTGTCAGGACATCTTGGCGGTGCCAATGAACTCGCCCAAAAGGTAGCGAATCTTACGGGTGCAGTGCCGGTCGTAACAACGGCAACAGATCTTCATCATCGTTTTGCAGTAGACGTGTTTGCCAAAAAAAATCAGTGTGCGATCCGGAATATGAAAGCGGCAAAAGAAGTGTCAGCAGCACTCCTGGCAGGAGAAACAGTAGGTTTTTACAGTGAGTTTCCCTGGACAGGCGATCTTCCACAGGGGCTGCAGATCTGTTCATTGAATGAAAAGAAAAAACCGAAGATTGGTGTTGCAGTGACGATACATAAGTCCTGCATTCCTTTTGTATCTACGGTACAGATTATTCCTGCGGCAGTAACCCTTGGAATGGGATGCCGCAGAGATAAGGATGCAGATGTTATATGTCAGGAGGCAGAAAACTGCCTGAAGGATGCGGATATATACAGACAGGCGGTAGAAAAACTGGCAAGTATATCCATTAAAAAGGACGAAAAGGGACTACAGAAACTCGCGGAAGTCTGGGAAGTTCCTTTTATAACATATGATAGTGCAGAATTAAATAATGCAATTGGTGTGTTTGGCAATTCTGAATTTGTAAAGACAATCACAGGAGTGAATAATGTCTGTGAACGCAGTGCAGTCCTGGGAGCGGAGCAGGGCAGACTGATCAAAAATAAGACAGGGAGAAACGGCGTGACAACTGCGCTGGCACTCCGGAACTGGGAGGTACATTTTGAATAAAATATATGTAGTAGGAATCGGACCGGGAGGCTGTGACCAGATGACCGGTATAGCAATGAATGCATTAAAAAACAGTGATACGATCATTGGTTATACGGTATATGTGGATCTGGTAAAGGATACATTTCCAGATAAAGAATATCTGACAACACCAATGAAAAAAGAAGTCGACAGATGTGTACTGGCTTTTGAAGAGGCGATGAAAGGCAAAAGTGTTTCCATGATCTGCAGCGGTGATGCCGGAGTTTATGGCATGGCAGGTCTCATGTATGAAGTCGGAGAAAAGTATCCGGAAGTAGAACTGGAAATCGTTCCGGGTGTTACAGCGGCACTTGGTGGTGCAGCAGTTCTCGGAGCACCTCTGATCCACGATTTCTGTCTGATCAGTCTGAGTGATCTTCTGACACCATGGGAAAAAATCGAGGCCAGACTTCTTGGGGCATCACAGGCAGACTTTGTGATCTGTCTTTATAATCCATCAAGCAGAAAACGTCATGATTATCTGCAGAAGGCCTGCGATCTGATGATGCAGTACAAATCTCCGGAGACGGTCTGTGGAACTGTCTGCAATATCGGACGTGAAGGTGAAGAGTATCATGTCATGACCCTGAAAGAGCTTCGTGATACACAGGTAGATATGTTTACAACTGTATTTATAGGTAATTCTCAGACAAAAGAAATTAATGGTAAAATGGTTACTCCAAGAGGATATCGGAATGTATAAAGCGATTATATTTGCAGGTACGACAGAAGGATATGAGATCAGTCGTTTTCTGACTGCAAATAATATTTCAGTGCTTGTCTGTGTTGCAACAGAATATGGCACAAAATCACTTGAAAAGAATGAATATCTGACGATTCGGGCAGAACGTATGGATCAGGAGCAGATGCAGCATCTGTTTGAGAAGGAAAGACCGGAAATAGTTCTTGATGCGACACATCCTTATGCAGCAGAGGTAACCGCAAATATTCGTGAGGCATGCAGTAATACAGGGATTTTTTATACACGGATCCTGCGCGAAGAAGGTGCGCATAAAGATGCAGTATATGTAGAAAGTACTCAGGAAGCAGCAGAATATCTGCAGAAAACATCTGGAAATGTTCTGCTTACAACAGGTAGTAAGGAGCTGTCCGTCTTTACAGAAGTAGTTGATTATCAGAGCAGACTGTATGCAAGAGTGCTTTCCCTTCCTTCTGTGATCGAAACATGTCGTAATCTGGGATTTGAGGGAAAAAACCTTATTGCGATGCAGGGACCATTTTCAAAAGAAATGAATGCGGCGATGCTGCATCAGTATGACTGCAGGTATCTGGTAACAAAAGATTCCGGAAAAGCAGGTGGTTTTGAAGAAAAAATCCAGGCAGCGGCAGAATGTGGGGTAATCCCGGTTATCATCGGACGCCCGCTGAAGGAAGAAGGATTATCACTCAGAGAATGTAAGCGAATGCTTGCAGAGAAATGGAAGCTTCACCCGAAACCTCACATCGCACTTCTCGGAATTGGAATGGGAAGCGAAGATACACTGACAATTCAGGGTCAGAAGGCAGTACAGAGAGCAGATCTTATCATTGGTGCAAAGAGAATGGCAGATGCAGTTGCTCTTCCGGGGCAGGATGTATATTATGAATACAGAAGTACGGAAATTGCCAGATATATTGAGGAGCATCCGGAGTATTCAAGAATTGTGATTGCTTTGTCAGGCGATGCCGGTTTTTACAGTGGTGCCAAAGGACTTCTGAAGCTTCTTGGTAAAAATACAGAAGTGATCTGCGGGATTTCATCAGTTGTTTATTTCATGTCAAAGATCGGACTTTCCTGGGATGATGCAAAGATTGTCAGTGCACATGGAAGAAAGTGCAATCTGGTTTCTCTGATCCGGACAAATCAGAAAGTTTTTGCAATTCTTGGTACAGCAGATGGTGCAGCAAATCTTGCAGAGAAGCTGACAGAATATGGAATGGGTGATGTAATGCTGTATGTCGGTGAAAACCTTTCCTATACTACCGAAAAGATTTTTGTGAAACAGGCGAAAGAACTGACAGATTATAGAGGAGATGCTCTGAGTGTGATCTGTGCCTGGAATCCTGATGCAAAAGCAGCACAGACCACGCATGGACTCTCAGATGAGGCATTTATCCGTGGTAAGGCACCGATGACCAAGACAGAAGTGCGTACAGTTTCTCTGGCAAAGCTCTGTCTTGCGGAGGATTCCGTGTGCTATGATATCGGAGCCGGAACAGGTTCTGTATCAGTAGAGATGGCACTTCGTGCAGATCAGGGAGAGGTATATGCCATTGAAAAAAAAGAAGATGCGCTCGAACTTCTGAAAGAAAACAAAAAGAAGTTTGCATTGGATCATATGCAGATCATTTCCGGAACAGCTCCTGAAGCAATGGAAGATCTGCCTGTACCGACGCACGCGTTTATTGGTGGTTCATCCGGAAATATGAAAGATATTGTGGAACTTCTTCAAAAGAAAAATCCACAGGTACGTATAGTGATTAACTGCATTACTCTTGAAACGGTCGGTGAGGCTCTTTCCTGCATAAAAGAAATGCAGACAGAACAGTCAGAATGGACATGGGAGACAGAGGTTGTTCAGCTTGGAGTTGCCCGTTCCAGAGAAATTGGCAGATATCATATGATGATGGGAGAAAATCCTATATACATTATAACGATACAGGCTCATAAGAAGGAGAAGAAAGTATGAAAGTGCCAAGAATTCTTCTTGCAGCAGGAGCAAGCGGAAGTGGAAAAACACTGATCACATGTGGGCTTTTGCAGGCTTTGGTGAATCGTGGACTGAAAACCGCGTCCTTCAAATGTGGACCGGATTATATTGATCCGATGTTTCACAGTCGTGTTATAGGCACAAAATCCAGAAATCTGGATACTTTTTTCACAGATAAGGAAATAACCAGATATCTTCTCTGCCAAAATGCTGCCGGCTGTGAGATTTCAGTCATGGAAGGTGTCATGGGATTTTATGATGGTGTGGCAGGAACTACGACCAGGGCAAGTGCTTATGATCTTGCATGTATTACAGATACACCAGTGATCCTGATCGTTAACAGCAGAGGAATGAGCGTATCACTGGCAGCCTATGTGAAAGGCTTTATGGAATACCGTAAAGACAGTCACATAGAAGGTGTGATTTTTAATCAGATGTCGCCAATGCTGTACCCGAGGATGAAAAAACTACTTGAGGATGAACTGGGTGTAAGAGTGCTTGGATATGTTCCAAAAGTAGAAGACTGTGTGATCGAGAGCAGACATCTGGGACTTGTTCTTCCGGATGAGATTCCGGAACTGCAGGCTAATCTTCAAAGATTGTCAGAAATTCTCGAAAAAACACTGGATATAGACGGAATCATACAAGTGGCTGAAGGCGCACCGGAGATAGAAGCACAGGAACCGATTCTGGATTTTTGTGTCAAAAAGCCTCTTCGGGTCGGAGTTGCTGATGATGAAGCTTTTTGCTTTTTTTATGAAGATAATTTCCGTATTCTGGAGAAAATGGGGGCAGAGCTTGTCCATTTTTCGCCTGTCAGAGATCAGAAACTTCCATGCGGACTGGATGGTCTGCTTCTGTATGGCGGCTATCCGGAATTAAACGGAAGAGAACTGGAAAATAATACCTCCATGCGTGAAGATATAAAGAAGGCACTTGACGCTGGTATGCCGTGTATGGCTGAATGCGGTGGCTTTATGTATCTCCATGATGAAATGGAAGGAATGGATGGAAATATTTATCATATGGCTGGAGTAATCCCGGGAAAAGCCTATCGCACACCGCGCCTGAACCGTTTTGGTTATGTGACATTAACACAGAAGCAGGCGGTTCTGGGGGCTGATATGCTGGGTGAGATTCCGGCACATGAATTTCATTATTTTGATTCAGAAAACTGCGGGAAGGCTTTTCTTGCAAAGAAACCGGAAAGCAGCAGACAATGGGAATGCATTCATGGTACAGAAACCATGCTGGCAGGATTTCCTCATCTATATTATTACGGAAATCCAAAGGTTCCGGAAGCATTTCTCAGAGCATGTATGACATACAACAGCAGACGGGGAGAGTGACAGAGTTGATATATGCATACCATACGATTGCCCTGGCAGCAGGGTTTGTTTTAGATTTGATTTTTGGAGATCCGAGATGGCTGTACCATCCGGTGTGTATGATCGGGAAACTGATCGCGATACTTGAAAAGGGAATCAGAAAGCTGCTTCCAAAAACAGAAAAAGGTGAATTGGCGGGAGGCCTGATCGAAGTAATACTGGTCTGCACAATTTCACTTCTGATTCCTGCAGTTATTTTGTATTTTCTTTATATTCATCTTCCGGTGCTGGGGGTGATCCTGGAAACATTCTGGTGCTATCAGTTATTTGCGACCAGATCCCTGCGTGATGAAAGCATGAAAGTATATGATGCACTTAAAAAGGGAACCTTACAGGATGCGCGGCATGCAGTCTCCATGATCGTCGGACGAGATACGGATGAGCTGACAGAAAAAGGTGTAACGAAAGCTACGGTAGAGACGATTGCGGAAAATACTTCTGACGGAGTGATCGCGCCAATGATTTATATGGCAATTGGCGGGGCTCCACTTATGTTTCTTTATAAGGGAATCAATACGATGGATTCCATGCTCGGATACAAAAATGACAGATACCTTTACTTTGGAAGATGTGCGGCGAAACTGGATGATGCGGCAAATTATCTCCCGGCTCGTATATCCGGTATTCTGATGATCGCAGGTGCTTTTGTGATCGGGCTGGACAGCAAAAATGCAGCCCGGATATTTAAGAGAGATAACAGAAATCATGCAAGCCCGAATTCTGCACAGACAGAAGCTGCCATGGCAGGGGCACTGGATGTGCAGCTGGCCGGGAATGCATATTATTTTGGAAAATTATATGAGAAACCGACAATTGGAGATTCCGTCAGGGAAATCGAAGCAGCAGATATTCGTTATGCGAACCGACTGATGTATGCAACTGCTATTCTGAGCATTCTTCTGTGTATCCTGTTTCGTGTTCTGATCATGCGATAATTTTTCGAAAATGTCATAAATAATCGGGACAATCTTGCATTCACGGTTTTATATGGCAATAAAAAGTTACACAAAAATGCCTTCAGCAGGGCAAAAAAGGAGAAAGAAAATGACGAAGCACGTACATGGCGGCAATATATATACTTACAAAAACTGTCTGGATTTTTCGGCAAACTGTAATCCATTGGGGACACCGGAAACTGTAAAGCAGGCGGTACGTGACAGTCTTGACTGTATCAAAAACTATCCGCAGGTAGGATATGCTCCGCTTCGATCGGCAATTGCGGAATATGAGGGTGTATCACCGGAAACTGTAATCTGTGGAAATGGAGCAGCAGAGCTGGTGTTTTCTCTGTGTCATGCAATTAAGCCGAAGAAAGCACTGATACCGATTCCGACTTTTGCAGAATATGAACAGGCACTGGTAAGCTGTGGCTGTGAGGTAGAGCATGTGCTTTTGAGGGAAGAAGAAGGTTTTCAGCTTCAGGACAGCTTTATTAACTGGCTTCACAGAGATCTGGATGTGCTCTTTCTCTGTAATCCAAATAATCCGACAGGAATTTCGATAAATCGCGATTTTCTTTTCCGGGTTTTACGAGTATGTCGGGAACTTGATATATTACTGGTTGTAGATGAGTGTTTCCTGGATTTCATCGAGGAACCGGAAAGATTCACTTTGAAAGCACAACTGTCCCGTTACCACAATCTGTTTCTGCTGAAAGCATTTACAAAACGTTATGCAATGCCGGGAATCCGTCTTGGATATGGTATCACAGAAAACAGAGAGCTTCTGGAGGCAATGACGCAGGTGACACAGCCATGGAATATTTCGGTCATGGCACAGGCTGCCGGTATTGCAGCACTGAAAGAATCTGCATATGTTGAAAAAGGACGGCAGATGGTTTTTTGTGAGGCAAAATACCTGAAAGAGGAGCTTGCGTCACTTGGTATGCAGGTTTATCCATCAGAAGCTAATTATATTTTTTTCCGGGGTCCGGAGAATCTTTTTGAAATCTGTGCACAGCAGAACGTTCTGATCCGTGACTGCAGTAATTATTCAGGGCTCAGAAAGGGATTCTACAGAGTTGCTGTCCGGACACATGAAGAAAATGAGCAGCTGATTCGTGCAATCAAGGATGGGACAATGGCTGCAGCGGTAGCACATGCTGCTGCACTGGAAGAAGAGGAACAGGCATAGGAAAGTGCCTGATACAAAGGGGAAAATACAGATATGGCAAAAACGATCATGATACAGGGAACAATGTCAAATGCAGGAAAAAGTCTTCTTGCAGCGGGATTGTGCAGAATCTTTCATCAGGATGGATATCGTGTGGCACCTTTTAAGTCACAGAATATGGCATTAAATTCTTTTATAACAAAAGAAGGACTGGAGATGGGAAGGGCACAGGTAATGCAGGCAGAAGCTGCCGGAATTGAGCCTTCCGTTCTGATGAATCCGATCCTTCTTAAACCGACCAATGACGTAGGATCTCAGGTCATTGTGAATGGAGAAGTCCTTGGAACAATGAGTGCCAGAGACTATTTTAAATACAAGAAAAAACTGGTTCCGGATATTATGAAGGCTTTTAACAAACTTGCAGAAGAGAATGATATTATTGTTATTGAGG
Source organism: uncultured Blautia sp. (assembly GCF_934372025.1). GTDB lineage: Bacteria > Bacillota > Clostridia > Lachnospirales > Lachnospiraceae > Blautia_A. Next base: position 20,092 of record NZ_CAKROJ010000020.1, on the reverse strand, counting down.
GAGCTGGAAGTCCTGCTGAAATCAATCTGAAGAGCGAAGATATTGTGAATATGGGTATGGCCAAAATGGCAAAAGCACCGGTTCTTCTTGCAGGGGATATTGATCGAGGGGGAGTCTTTGCACAGCTTTATGGAACTGTTGAATTGCTGGAAGAAGATGAACGCAGAATGATCAAAGGCCTGATCATCAATAAATTCCGCGGTGATAAATCTATTCTTGATCCTGGAGTAGCAATGCTGGAGGAAAAATGTAAAATCCCGGTAGTCGGAGTCGCACCATATATGAATATTCAGGTAGAAGACGAAGACAGTCTGACGGAGCGTTTTGACCGTCAGCAGGAGGTTGGTGTGATCGATATGGCGGTGATTCGAGTACCGCGTATTTCTAACTTTACAGATTTTAATCCGCTAGAAAGTATTCCAGGAGTTTCGCTGCGTTATGTACAGCATCCGTCAGACCTGAAACAGCCGGATGTTATTTTCCTGCCTGGAACCAAAAATACTATGGATGATCTGAAATGGCTTCGGGAAAGCGGTATGGAAGCGCTTATCCTTAAAGCTGCTGCCTCAGGTACCCTGATCTTTGGTATTTGTGGAGGGTATCAGATGCTGGGTGAGAATTTAAGTGATCCTTATGGAGTAGAAGCCGGTGGTACAATGCGTGGAATTGGCCTCCTTCCGGTAGACACTGTATTTGCAGAACATAAAACCCGTACGCAGGTTCATGGAAAATTCCTGAAGCTGGATGAGGATTTTGCACCACTTCGCAATGTCGAATTTACAGGTTATGAGATCCATATGGGAGAGAGCACCTGGAAAAATGGTGCTGCCGCAAGCACATGGACACGGGATACCGTAACAGGCAGTGAAAAGACAGAAGGAACATTTTATCAGAATGTCTGTGGAACTTATGTGCATGGTATTTTTGACAAAGAAGAAGTTGCCAGAGGGCTGGTACGTGCTGTAGGCATACGAAAAGGAATAGATGTATCCGAAATGGAAGGTGTTGATTTTGCAGTATTTAAAGAAACTCAATATGACATACTGGCGGCAGAACTCAGAAAACACCTGGACATGAAGAGAATCTATGAAATTCTTGAGGAAGGTCTGGACAGCGGAAAAGAAGGAATTTGTGAGACAGAGGGAGAGGCAGAAAAATGAAAGTACAGCTCGAAAATGTAAAACCGATGGATATAGAAAAGAGAAGTTTTGAGATCATTACAGAAGAACTTGGTGACAAGAAACTGATTCCTGGTACAGAACTGATCGTTAAGAGATGCATTCATACAAGTGCAGATTTTGATTATGCTGATAATCTGTGCTTTTCCCCGGATGCTGTCAGGAAAGCCATGGAAGCAATCCGGAACGGTGCCTGTATTGTAACTGACACGCAGATGGCAAAAGCCGGTATTAATAAACGAGCGCTTGCACGTTATGGCGGAGAAGTTTATTGCTTCATGTCGGATGAGGATGTAGCAAAAATTGCAAAAGAAAATGGGACAACCCGTGCAACAGCCAGCATGGATAAAGCGGCATCTCTGGATAAAAAACTGATTTTTGCAATTGGCAATGCACCGACTGCGCTTGTACGTCTTTATGAGCTGATCGAAGATGGCAGGCTGGATCCGGAACTGATCATAGGAGTTCCGGTCGGATTTGTCAATGTTGTGCAGTCAAAAGAACTGATCATGGAGTCGGGGGCACCTTACATTGTTGCCAGAGGACGTAAAGGCGGAAGTAATATCGCGGCCTGCATCTGTAATGCACTTCTTTACATGATTGATAATCGAAGAGATTAAATTAAGAAGACGCCTGTCCGGGGAGATCCTGAGACAGGCGTTCGTAGTTTATTCAGGAACTGAGAAGCTCTTTTAAAAGCCGGCATGCAGGACCAAAATGATCTGTTGCTATTGAAGAACAGGAAAGAAGAAGAGTGATTGTTTCTTTTTTTTCTTCAAGAATCAAAAGGGACATTCCATGCATACGTGCTTCTTTCTTGAGCTCCAGCCCGGTGCGAGTATAAGGAACAGTCAATGCAAGGCTTGTTCCGGCAGCTCCTGTCTGAATCATACAGTGACTGCCAAACGTATTCTGTACTTCTTCTATAAGAGATTTCAGTTTCTGGGCATATAGCTTCTTTAATTTTCTGGTCTGTGAAGTCAGGTGTCCGTCGCGGATAAACTGACAGAGCGCAATTTGCTCGGCTTTGGATGCCGTCTGACTGTAGCGCTCAGAGACAGTCGCATACTTTTTTGAAAGATCAGGCGGCAGAACCATGAAACTTAAACGGATTGACGGAAGCAGAAGACGTGAAAAAGATCCTATATATACGACACCATGACCACCGGCAAGGTTGAAGAGAGAAGGCGTGGGACGCTGAAAGTAGACAAATTCATTTTCAAAATCATCTTCAATAACCAGACTTCTCTTAAGTGATGCATGATGCACCAGTTCCATACGACGACTGACTGGCATGATTTCTCCCCATTTTGTCATGTGTGCAGGAGAAACATAAATCACATCGCAATCTTTATTGCGGTATTGTACTTCAAATCCGTAATCAGAAAATATCGTACTTCCCTGTACAAAAGATGCGTTTGGAAAAGAAACAGTCTTTCTGTCATGAATCAGTGGACAGAGAATGTTGAGAATACTCTGCATACCGGCACCAATCACAATATCGTCAGAGGAACAGTTGACATTTCTGCTCTGTCGGATATAATCAGCAATTACCTGGCGAAGATCTGCTTCTCCCTGAGGGTCTCCATAAGAGAGAAGGCGGTCACTCTGACGAAGTGCACTTTTGATATAACGCTGCCAGAGATCGAATCGAAAACTTTCGCGGTCAACACCGTTTGACGCAAAATCATACTCTATTGGTGGGAGTGTCTGATGATGTGAAACTACAGGAACCGGATTTTGATCTGCAACATTAGTCACATAATAACCACTTTGTGCACGTGCTATGATGTAACCGTCAGCGGCCAGCTGAAGATATGCATTCTCAATCGTTGTCCGGCTTAGTTTTAACTCGGCAGCACATTTTCGTAATGAAGGCATCCGGCTTCCGGACGGAAGACGTCGTTCCATGATGAGATTTTTGTAATGTTCATAAACCTGCAGATACAGACTTTCTTTATTTGACTGAAATAATAAACTCATAAACTGTCCCCTGAAAAATGAATAAAAGTGGTTATTTTTATATATACACTTAGATGCTATTCTAAATCAATATACGAAAAAAAACAAGATGAGGAGATCACAGATTGAAAAAAATTGCTGTATTAAATGATTTATCAGGAATGGGAAAATGTTCGCTTACAGCGGCAATACCGGTGATTTCGGTGATGGGAATCCAGGCCTGTCCACTTCCGACTGCTGTGTTAAGCTGCCAGACCGGCTTTCCTTCTTATTATTGTGATGATTATACAGACCGGATGGAGATTATTATGGAAGAATGGAAAAAACTGAATTTCTGTCCGGATGGTATTTATACTGGATTTCTTGCAGATGCACAGCAGGCAGATAAGGCTGTGGAATTTATAGAAATATTCGGAAAAAAAGATACAAAAATCCTTGTTGATCCGGTAATGGGTGATAATGGCGAAGAGTATCCGGTTTATACAGAAGAACTGTGTTCGAAAATGCGTTTCCTTGTCAGATGTGCTACTTTGATCACACCGAATCTGACAGAGGCATTACTGCTTTTGTATGGTACAGAAAAAGCACATGAATTGTGGAACGAACTTTCTGCTTTTTCAGAAAGAGAACTTCTGGAGTTTGTTGAAGGGACAGGAAAGAGACTGTCAGAGGAATTTGAAACAGAAGTCGTAATTACCGGAATAGATCTGCCGGTGAAAGAAAATCAACAGGAGATCGGAAATCTAATCTGCCAGAATAAAAAATGTACATGGATAGTGACCGCGAAAGAAGGCGGCAGTTATTCCGGAACCGGCGATCTGTTTGCTTCAGTTTTAAGCGCAGGTATGGTCAGAGGTACAGATACCGTAGATTCCGTACACAAAGCAGTCAGATTCCTTTCAAAAGGGATACACGATGCCGTAGTAGAAGGCACTGACCGCAATGAAGGGATATGTTTCGAAAAATACCTTTCTGAGTTAGCTGCTGAATAGATTACAGAAAAGGTTCCATGTATCGTGGCACTGCGATACATGGAACCTTTTCGTGTACTATATTCTGTCAAAGATTCTTCTTCTTATATATAAACCAGGATGCGATCATCGTAAATACAACAAGATACGCAGTCAGTATCACAATCCCGGACATTGCAAATCCCTCTCCGGCAGAAATACTACGAATCAGATGACTTGTCTGAGACAGCGGAAGCGCAGAAATAAATTTTCCAAGAAATCCCGGAAGTTTTTCTGTGGAGAAGAATGTGTTGCAAAGATAGGCCATTGGCATAATGATGTAGTTCGAAAAACGAGGTACATCTGCATGGTTCTTTGCAAGAAATGAGACTACAACTCCGATTGCAGAAAAAACCGCACCATTCAGGAACATGATAAGAAATGACCAGCCATTAAAAATCAGCCCTGTGTCGATAGGCATTGTCAGAAGCAAAATGATGCCTCCGGCATAAAATCCACGGAGACTTCCGCCAATGATCTGACCTGCAATAAACTGCCATAATGGCGTAGGAGAGATCATGACCTGATCAAATGCTTTTTCATAAAGTCGCTGGACGTTCAGATTTTGTGCAATGGCATTGAAACTTCCATTCATTGTAGTAAGAGAAACTACACCAGGGATCAGGAAATTCAGATAAGGCTGTCCATGAGAGCTTGTCTGGATACCCATACCAAATACAACGAGGTACATCAGTGGTGCGATCATCGCAGCCAGCGTGATTTTATAGAAGTCTCTTCGAAATTCTACCCATTTTTCCCATAAAATTGTAATAATTCCCATAATCAGTCTCCTCTCTTATGACGGCATCAGATGTCGTCCTGCACGTTCTACAAACACATCTTCCAGTGTTGTTTCACGCAGTGAAGCCTGTCCGGACAGACCCGAGAGATAGGCAATGGCTTCTTCGCGACTGTGAAAATAATGACTTCTGGTTTCATTTCCGGCAAACTCATCAACGGTATAGCTTCCAAGACTGCTGATCAGTCCGGAAGGAGTGTTGATCTCTTCAAGTTTACCATGATCCACCAGTGCTACACGATTACAGAGGTTCTGTGCCTCTTCCATATAATGTGTAGTAAGAAGGATCGTCAGATTTTTGCCATTTAATTTACGGAGCAGATTCCACATCTGACGGCGGGAAAGTGCATCCATGCCGGCTGTTGGTTCATCAAGCAACAGAATTTCAGGATCTGTCAGAAGTGCACGACAGACCATCAGTTTACGTTTCATTCCACCGGAAAGCTTGCGAACAGTTCTTTTACGAAATTTGAGCAGATCACAAAACTCCAGCAGTTCCTCCGTACGCTGTTTGATCTCTTTGCGAGGCATGAAGTAAAGGCGTCCCTGATATTCCATAATCTCATCCATGGTCATATCCTGACGCATGGAGTATTCCTGCGTAATAACACTGATTTTGCGTTTCAGATCCGGTCGGTTTCTGGTGAGCTTCTGTCCATCGATCAGAATTTCTCCCTGCGTTGGCAGCAAAAGTGTAGAAAGCAGACTGATCGTAGTCGTTTTGCCGGCTCCGTTTGGTCCGAGAAGTCCGAAAAATTCTCCTGTCTCAATCTTGAGATCCAGAGAATCCACAGCAGTAAAATTATCGAAAGTTTTGGTCAGATTTCTGGTTTCGATCATTTCTTCTCCTTCGCAATGATCAGGGAATAATAGCCGGCATCATCCGGGATCTCTTCAACACTGTGATAAATATGTTCATCCGGCATACCGCAGTTTTCTACCATAAGGACGTCACGTCCACTCTTGGCAAGAATCTCTTTGACCTGATTCATTTTCTTTCCGGATTTCATCAGAATATAGTTTCCGGATTCTGTCAGTTCACTGTCAAGGCGATGTACAGCCGGAACAATATGAAGCTGCTCATTCCATTCAGAAAGAGAAATATTCAGACGGGCAGCCGCAGCACAGAAAGATGTGATTCCGCTGACGAGTTCTGTATGATATCCATCTGCTTCAACGCGATGCTGCAGATAAGAGAATGTAGAATAAACACAAGGATCACCAAGAGTCAGGAAAACAACATTTTTGCCCTTGTCAAGACAGTCTTCCAGAGCTTTTGCTCCTTTTGCATGATTTTCTTCCAGTTCTTTTGCATCATGTGTCATAGGCATGTAGATTGGAAGAAGTTCCTTTTCAGCCAGTTCCGGAACAGCCTGAACAGCAATTTTGTATGCGACAGTTTCTTTAACATCAGCACCAGGTACTGCAATGATGTCATTTTCACGAATCATGCGAACTGCCTTTAGTGTCATTAATTCCGGATCTCCAGGTCCGACTCCAACTCCATATAATGTACCTTTCATTGAAAAAACCTCCTGCATATATATTGAAAATAATTTTGTGAAGCTATAAAAAAGTTATTTGATTTACAGTCACATCCTTTTAATTATACTAGAATTGTATAGTGTTTGCAATGAAGGATTTGCTGTGTTATAGTAGAGTTCATGTATAAATGTGTTGCTGTAAACAGTAATTTATAAATAATGATGAAAATGGAGTAATAAGATGAAGCAAAAACTTTTAAGTCTGGCAGCGGCCTGTCTGATCGGTATCGGAACAATGGGCTGTGTCTGTCAGGCAGCGGGTATGGAGATTGACAAGGAGGATGGAGAATATTCCATTCAGGTGGATCTGGAAGGTGGAAGTGGAAAGGCAACAGTAACTTCACCAACCATTCTTACAGTGAAGGACGGACAGGCTTATGCTCAGATCCAATGGAGCAGTTCCAATTATGACTATATGATCGTAGATGGAGAAAAATATCTTCCGACAAATGAAGAGGGAATGAATTCCGTCTATGAGATTCCGATACTCAGCATGGATGAGGGAATGCCTGTGATCGCTGATACAGTTGCGATGGGGGCACCGCATGAAATTGAGTATACACTGACATTTTATTCAGATTCGATTGGATCCAAGAGCCAGCTTCCACAGGAGGCTGCAAAAAGAGTTGTAGCCGTGGCAATGGTGATTATTGTTGGCGGGGGAATTTTAAATTACTTTGTGAATAAAAAAAGACGTTGTTAGAGTAAAAGGTCTGAAATTCTGAGAAAATTAACTCTCAGTTTTCAGACCTTTTTCGGTTAAAACAGTAAAAACAGGGGTATCTAAAATTATAAAGAAGCTTTTTCGGCAGTCCGTACATGATCCGTAAATATTTTACGGATACCTGGATATTCACCAAGACCTTTCAGAATCGGACAGACTTCGAAACCGGCATTTTCAAACTGACTTACCCAGGAGTCAGGAGAGTCACCAGCCATATCATTATGTGCGTGATCGCCTGCAACGATCATAAATGGTGTAACATAAATTCTGGAAGGATTGAAGGCAGTTACCTTCTGCACCAGATCCTGAATAGTAGGATCTGCTTCCACGGTACCGATAAAGACATTGAAATGTCCGGCAGTTTTGAATTCCTCATTAAGCTTTGCATATGCGGCATTGATCTGATGTGTGGTTCCATGCCCCATAAGAACCAGAGCCTCTGTCTCTTTAAGTGATGGGAATTCGGAAATGACAGCTTTGATCGCCTGCTGTTCGTCCGCAGGACAGGCGAGAAGAGGGGTGCCAAATTGGATTTTGTCAAAAGATTCTTTATAAGAAAGAACTTCTTCTTTCATAATATTGTTTTCGATGCCATCCAGAATATGTGTAGGCTGAACGATTACCTCACGGATGCCATCGGTGCTCATCTGTTCCAGAGCTTCTTTTACAGTAGGAACAATATAGTTGTCCCTTTTTCTTAAAATAGAAATAATGAATTTACTGGTCCATGCACGGTAAATTCGATAATCCGGAAAAGCAGCTCCGATATCCTGTTCTATTTTTTCGATAGTTGCTTTTCTTGAAGCCTCATAACTGGTGCCGAAGCTGACAACCAGAATGGCTTTATCTGTGTGATGTTTCATAAGAATATTCTCCTGAGTAATTTTTCCGCGTTTAATGGATTATACTATAGTACTGATAAAAATTCAATTTTTTTAATAAAACCTATTGACATTTAGGGTAAAAAGGAATAACATACTAAACATATCAAAGAGGTATGTTAATAAGAAAAACAAACATCTGTAAATAAAAGAGGAAAGGCGGCACCATTATGGCAAACATTTACAAAGGAACACTGGGACTGATCGGAAACACACCACTGGTTGAAGTTGCAAATGTAGAAAAAGAACTTGGACTGGAAGCAACTATACTTGTAAAACTGGAATATTTTAATCCGGCCGGCAGTGTAAAAGATCGAATTGCAAAAGCAATGATCGAAGATGCAGAAGCCAGAGGACTTCTGAAAGAAGGATCTGTTATCATTGAACCAACATCCGGAAACACAGGTATCGGTCTTGCATCCATCGCAGCAGCAAAAGGATACAGAATTATTCTTACAATGCCTGAAACCATGAGTATCGAGCGCAGAAACATCCTGAAGGCATATGGTGCCGAACTCGTTCTCACAGAGGGTGCCAAAGGTATGAAGGGAGCTATTGAAAAGGCAGCTGAACTTGCCAGAGAAATACCGAACAGCTATATTCCAGGACAGTTTGTGAATCCGGCAAATCCGGCGGCACACAAAGCTACTACTGGTCCTGAGATCTGGAAAGACACAGATGGAAAGGTAGATATTTTTGTAGCTGGTGTTGGTACAGGCGGAACTCTTACCGGAACAGGTGAATATCTGAAAGAACAGAATCCGGATATCAGAATCGTAGCAGTAGAGCCTGCAACTTCTCCGGTTCTTTCAGAAGGAAAGGGTGGCCCGCACAAGATTCAGGGAATTGGCGCCGGATTTGTTCCGGAGGTTCTGAATACAAAAATCTACGACGAGATCATACCAGTCGATAATGAAGTATGCTTTACAACTGCTAAGCTTCTTGCTAAGAAAGAAGGCGTTCTGGTTGGTATTTCCTCCGGTGCAGCTCTTTATGCAGCAATTGAACTTGCCAAACGTCCGGAAAATAAAGGAAAGACAATTGTAGCGTTGCTTCCTGATACCGCAGACAGATATTACTCAACTACATTATTCACAGAATAAACGAAGAAATAAAAACACAGAATATAAAACACAGAAAAGAGGATTAAGATTATGGGTGAAAAAATTACAAGAGAAAACAGAAAATTCAAATTTGAAACACTTCAGCTTCATGTAGGACAGGAACAGCCGGATCCGGTTACAGATGCAAGAGCAGTTCCGATCTATCAGACTTCTTCCTATGTATTCCGTAACTGCGATCATGCAGCTGCACGTTTTGGACTTGCTGATGCCGGTAATATTTACGGCCGTCTCACAAATCCGACAGAAGATGTTTTTGAAAAGAGAATTGCAGCTCTTGAAGGTGGAACAGCAGCGCTTGCAGTAGCTTCCGGTGCAGCTGCGATTACATATACAATTGAGAACCTTGCTCAGCAGGGAGACCATATCGTAGCGGCAAAGAATATTTACGGAGGAACAACAAACCTTCTTGAACATACACTTCCGGCATATGGAATCACAACAACATTTGTTGATATATTCAATCTTGAAGAAGTAGAGAACGCAATTCAGGAAAACACAAAGGCTCTTTATATTGAAACTCTCGGAAATCCGAATTCTGATGTTGTTGATGTTGAAGCGTGCGCTAAGATTGCACACAAACATAAAATCCCGCTTGTTGTTGATAACACATTTGCGACACCTTATCTTGTAAGACCAATTGAATATGGGGCAGATATCGTAGTCCATTCTGCAACAAAATTTATCGGTGGTCATGGAACTACAATCGGTGGTGTGATCATTGAAGGCGGAAAGTTTGACTGGGAAGCTTCCGGTAAATTCCCGTCTCTGACAGAGCCAAATCCGAGCTATCATGGAATCAGCTTTACAAAAGCATGCGGACCGGCTGCTTTTGTCACAAAAATCCGCGCAATCCTTCTTCGTGATACCGGAGCAACTATTTCACCGGTAAGTTCCTTTATTTTCCTTCAGGGACTTGAGACACTGTCTCTTCGTGTAGAACGCCACGTAGAAAATGCACTGAAGGTTGTTCAGTATCTGAATAATCATCCGCAGGTAGAAAAAGTCCATCATCCGTCTGTAACAGATGACGAAAGTCAGAAAGCTCTTTACAGCAAATATTTCCCGAACGGTGGAGGATCTATTTTTACATTCGAGATTAAAGGAGATGCACAGACTGCAAAGGATTTCATTGACAATCTGGAACTGTTTTCACTGCTTGCAAATGTAGCAGATGTTAAATCACTGGTTATTCATCCGGCAACCACCACCCACAGCCAGTGCACAGAGGAAGAACTTCTGGATCAGGGTATCAAACCGAATACGATTCGTCTGTCCATCGGAACAGAAAATATCGACGATATCATTCAGGATCTGGATGAAGCTTTCAAGGCTATCCAGTAATTGAAATTCTGTAAAAAAACCAGATATGGTCTCATAGCGTTGGTAGATCTGGCTGCTCAGCCATCTGCCACGCCGGTAGCCCTGAAGACAATTGCTGAGAGAAATGGTATTTCTCTGCAGTTTCTGGAACACATATTTGCCACGTTCCGAAGAACCGGCATTGTGAAAAGTGTCAAAGGCTCCCAGGGAGGATATAATCTGGCAAAAGCTGCTGACGAGATTACGGTTGCATCTGTGGTGGAAGCGCTGGAAGGCAACTATCACCTGGAAGATGAGGACGTTGTGGCTGATAACAGTTACAAAGGAATCCCTGATACGATTCAGAAACTGGTGGTGGATTCCGTCAACCAGGAACTCGATCAGATTCTTTCAAATCTGACTTTGGAACAGATGAGCGGATATTATTCCGATCATTATAATAAGCAGGAAATGTACTATATCTGAATATTGACCGGAGGCTCAGACAGTTGTTCTGGCCTCCGGTCCTTTGTTCTCTGGCACGTAAAGCTGACTATACGAGAGGAAATACACATGTCAATTAAAAAAATTGCCGAAAAAGCAGGAGTATCTATATCAACTGTATCACGTATCCTTAATCGTCCGGATTATAAATGCTCTGTTCCCGGATTAAGAGAAAAAGTCTGGTCCATTGCTATGGAGATGCATTATGTTCCAAATGAAGCTGCGCGTAATTTAAAAAAAGGAACACAGGCAAAAGAAAGCAGAATCTGGTATATTAATGTACTTATGACACGAACAGACGAATCCAGAACAGATCCGTTTTTCTCAGAGCTGCTCAGAGTAGTGGAAAGTGAAATTCATGAACATAACTGTATTCTTTCCAAGGTCTGGTATATGCCTGTTTTTTCTGATGATCGAAAATGCAGAAGAGAAAATCTTGACCAGATCATCGAGCGCATGTATACTGAGACAGAAGAAAAGAAAGACGGGCTTATCATAATCGGACGATGTAATCCTGATGTGTTAAAAAAACTGATGCAGAAATATCGCAGTATTGTCTCTGTTAATCGAAATTCCACAAATTATGAGGTAGATGAGGTTCTGTGTGACGGGAAAAAAATCGCTGAAACAGCTGTCGAGCACCTGATCGCGCTTGGACATCGAAACATCGGATATGTGGGCAGCTGCAGAAACGAGGATCGATACATCGGTTATATGGATACATTAAAGAAGAATAATCTTGATATGATACCAGAGTATGTTGTGGAAACAGATCAGACAGAGCGGGAAGGATATGAGGCAATGGAACAGCTTCTTAAAACGGATGACTGTCCGACCGGGATCTACTGTGCAAATGACATTACAGCAGTCGGTATGCTGAAATATCTCAGAAGATGCCGCAATCTTTATTTTACCCCGTCGATCATAGCCAGTGACAATATCGAAGAGGCGCAGTTTACGAAACCAATGCTGACAACAGTTGCTCTGCCGAGAGAAGAGATGGGGCGTTTTGCAATCTATCTTCTTCTGGACAGAATGAAGGGTGGTCATACGGGAGTGGTACGGATGGAACTGTCCGGTAAACTACTGATAAGAAATAGCTGTTCGCATGTTTCTGAGAGCTTCTGGAGTGATTACTGCATATAATAATATAATAAGGAAGAATGACATGTGTATTAGAACAATCGAAGAATTAGAACAGGATACCAGAGATAAACAGATCATAGATATCCGTGACAGGGCAGATTTTGATAAGGAAACTTATCCGGGAGCAGTCAATATTTACTGGGAAGAATTTGAAGAGCATATGGACGAGATACGTAAAGACTGTCCGGTTTATCTCCTCTGCTATACAGGACAGAAGAGTGAAGAGCTTGCAGAAGAACTGACAGAGCAGGGGTATGAAATCTACAGTGTAAAAAATGGTTATCGTGCATGGCTCAAGCTCAAACTTGCCAGACTGATGGCAGATCATAACGAGGCAGAGCAGCGAACCAGGGATATTGAACGCAGTATCATCAAGAAATTCCGAAAACCAATCTGGAGACGTTTTACGAAAGCAATTCGTGAGTATGAGCTGGTCCAGGACGGTGATAAAATAGCAGTCTGTATTTCAGGCGGTAAGGATTCCATGCTTATGGCAAAACTGTTTCAGGAGTTGTCCCGCCATGGAAAGAAGAATTTTGAAGTTGTTTTTCTGGTAATGAATCCGGGATATAATGAAATAAACTATCAGACGATCAAGGATAATGCGAAGATCCTGAACGTTCCGATCACTGTTTTTGAATCAGATATTTTTAATATTGTAGCATCTGAAGAACAGTCTCCGTGTTATCTCTGTGCACGTATGAGAAGAGGCTATCTTTACAGCAAGGCAAAAGAACTCGGATGCAACAAAATCGCACTTGGACATCATTACGATGATGTTATTGAAACAATCCTGATGGGAATGCTCTACGGGGCACAGGTACAGACAATGATGCCGAAGCTCCACAGTACAAACTTTGAAGGAATGGAGCTTATCCGCCCGTTGTATCTGATACGAGAGGCCGACATCATTCACTGGGTCAATTATAATGACCTGCATTTTATCCAGTGCGCATGTCGTTTCACTGAGCATTGCGCTTCCTGTGGCGGTACTGAAAAAGGATCAAAGCGAGCCGAGATCAAAGAACTGATTCATGAACTTGCTCAGAAGGATCCTGTGATCGAATATAATATTTTCCGAAGCGTTGAGAATGTAAACCTGAATACAGTCATTGGATATAAACAGGATGGCGTGAGACATAATTTCCTCGAAACCTATGATGATGTGAAATAAAACAGAGTAGATTAAGCAGTTGTTACCATATTGGTGGCAGCTGCTTTTTTTCATCTGATCTTGCGTGTGCAAACGTTTTCTTATAAACATATTTAAAAAGTATGTTTGTTGGTATATAATGCCATTAATGAAAAACATACCAAATACATATGTTAATAAAAACATCAGGGAGTGACGTGCATGAGAAAAAAGAAATTTATAAAGCTCTGTATCAGCGCTGCATTGGGAATTGCAGTATTCGCAGGGGTCTGTTCTTACGATGCAGGAGCAGGTTCCAATATACATATTATTAATGTTTCTTATGATCCTACAAGAGAATTATATGAGTCCTATAATCAGATATTTAAAGAACACTGGAAAGAAAAGACAGGACAGGATGTTGATGTGATCCAGTCACACGGAGGTTCCGGAAAACAGGCACTTGAAGTAGTTAACGGACTTTCGGCGGACGTTGTAACACTTGCACTAGAATATGATATTGATGCAATCGAAAGCACCGGAATGATAGACAGAGGATGGAAAGATGAATTTCCGGATGACAGTGCTCCTTATACTTCTACAATTGTATTTCTGGTAAGAAAAGGAAATCCTAAGAATATTCAGGACTGGGATGATCTGATTCGTGAGGATGTTGGAGTGATCACTCCGAATCCCAAAACATCCGGTGGAGCCCGCTGGAATTATCTGGCTGCCTGGGCATATGCACAGAAAAAATATAATAACCAGGAAGAAAAGATGGAAGCATTTATAAAAAATTTGTATCAGAATGTGCTGGTACTTGATTCTGGAGCAAGAAGTGCAACTACCTCTTTTGTCGAAAATGGGCAGGGAGATGTTCTGATCGCATGGGAGAATGAAGCGTATCTGTCTGTGAAGGATGATCCGGATGAATTCGAGATAATCACTCCGAGCATCAGTGTACTTGCTCAGCCATCGGTGGCAGTTGTAGATGAGGTGGCCCGGAACCGCAAGACAGAAGAGATTTCCAGAGAATATCTGAGTTATCTGTATTCTGACGATGCACAGAGAATTGCAGCGGAAAATTATTATCGTCCGGTAAATCAGAAAATTCTTAAAGAATATGGAAATGTGTTTGACCTTAATATGGAATTAAAAACTATCGATGAATTTGGGGGATGGCAGGAAGTTCAGCAGAAGCATTTTGCAGACGGTGGAATTTTTGACAAAATTTACGGCAACTAAAAGACGAGGAGTGAAGTTTATGAAAAAAAGTAAAAAAAGAGTGATACCTGGATTTGGACTGACAATGGGTGTGACGATCACTATGCTGAGCATTGTTGTTCTGATTCCACTTGCGTCACTTGTGGTATATTCTTCGCAACTGGGATTCAGAGAATTTATTGAAGTCATAACAAGAAAACGAGTATTATCCAGTTTTTATGTAAGTTTTATCACTGCATTAGGAGCATCTCTCATTAATGCAGTAATGGGACTCATTCTTGCCTGGGTACTGGTGCGTTATGAATTTCCCGGTAAAAGAATTATGGATGGTATGATAGAACTCCCATTTGCACTTCCGACGGCTGTGGCAGGTATTTCTCTTACATCTCTGACAGCAGATCAGGGGCTGATCGGAAGCTTTTTTGCAAAATTTGGCATTAAGATCGCATATACCAGGCTGGGCATCACATTCGCACTGATCTTTGTCGGAATCCCATTTGTAGCAAGAGCAGTTCAGCCTGTTCTTGAAAAACTGGATGGTTCCTATGAAGAGGCTGCGCGTGTAATGGGAGCAAAGCAGGGATATATCTTTCGGAGAGTTATTCTTCCAGAGCTCCTGCCGCCGCTCCTGACAGGAACAGGACTTGCATTCGGACGATGCCTGGGTGAATACGGAAGTGTTGTTTTTATTGCAGGAAACAGACCTTATGAGACAGAAATCACACCATTGATCATCATGTCTGAATTACAGGAATTTGATTATAAGAGTGCCACATCGATCGCACTGGTCATGCTGATTGCGTCATTTCTTATTCTGTTTCTGATGAATCTGATGCAGGCACGTAATTCAAAAAGACTGAGAGGAAATTCATAATGGAGAATAATAAAACGGAATCAAAGGTGGTAAAATATTTTCTGATCGGAATCAGCTTGTTGTTTCTTTTTGTTATGCTGGTTCTTCCTTTGCTTGTAGTAATTACGGAATCTTTAAAAAAAGGCTGGCAGGTATATGTTGAAGCTGTAACGGATTCTTATACCATCGCGGCACTGATGCTTACTCTTAAGGCAACCGTGCTGGCTGTTCTTTTTAATACAGTTCTCGGATTGTGTGCTGCGTGGGCAGTGACCAGATTTCAGTTCAGAGGAAAAAAACTTCTGACTACTCTGATCGATGTCCCGGTCACAGTATCACCGATCATTGCGGGTCTTATTTATCTGCTGATATTTGGTAAACAGAGTGTTCTTTATCCTTATCTGCAAAAAGCAAATATACAGATTGTATTTGCGGTTCCCGGAATTATTCTTGCAACAATATTTGTAACATTTCCATTTGTGTTCCGAGAACTTCTTCCGGTACTGGAATCTATTGGTACAGATGAGGAAGAAGCGGCAGCACTTATGGGAGCGGGAGGATGGACTATTTTTTCAAAAATCACATTCCCTCATATTAAATGGGCACTTCTGTATGGAATTGTTCTGTGTACAGCAAGAGCGATGGGAGAATTTGGAGCAGTATCCGTATTATCAGGACATCTTCGTGGGCTGACAAATACGCTTCCGCTTCATGTCGAAATTCTGTTTAATGAGTTTCAGTATGTTCCTGCATTTGCAGTATCATCTGTTCTTGTGATCATGGCAGTTATTCTTCTGATCATACGAAGCATCATGGAAAACAAAGGCAAAAAGGAGGATGCATAATGTACGTAGAATTAAAAGATATTAATAAAACCTTTGGAGATTACAAAGCTTCCGACCATGTTTCTTTTGGAATCGAAAAAGGAAAGCTGATCGGTCTGCTCGGACCGAGCGGAAGTGGAAAGACAACGATACTGCGTATGATCGCGGGACTGGAACAGCCTGACAGTGGTGAGATTATTATAGATGGAAAAGTAGTCAATGATATACCCGCAAGTGAACGAGGTATTGGATTTGTATTTCAGAGTTATGCATTATTTCGATACATGACGGTATACGATAATATAGCATTTGGACTGAAGGTGCAAAAGGCAGAAAAAGCATATATCAAAAAAAGAGTCATGGAACTGATCGAGCTGATCGGCTTGAAGGGGCTGGAAAAAAGATATCCAAGCCAGCTTTCCGGAGGGCAGAGACAAAGAGTTGCTTTTGCAAGAGCACTTGCACCTAATCCGCAGCTGCTCCTCCTCGACGAGCCTTTTGCTGCGATTGATGCAAAAATTCGCCAGGAGCTTCGAACATGGCTGAAAGATATGATTGAAAAGCTGGGAATAACGAGTATTTTTGTTACGCATGATCAGGATGAAGCGATAGAAGTGGCTGACGAGATCATTATTACAAACAGAGGACATATCGAACAGAAGGGAAGTCCGGTAGAAGTATATCAGAGTCCGGAAACTGCTTTCAGTGCTTCCTTTTTCGGACAGGCTGCCACAGTCAGAAATTATCATATCTTTCAGTATTTTGAGGATATCCCAGGTGCTGAATATGCAATTGTCCGTCCTGAATTTGTTAAAGTTACCAGACAGAATGAAGTACAGAAATACAAAAGTTCAGCATCAGAAGCAGAGGTTGAACGTGTTGCATTTCGCGGCAGTTATTTTGAATTACAATTAAAAATAGGAGAAGTACTGTTATCAGCAAGAAGAGGTCTTGATGAGCCGCTGGTTCATCAGGGGGAGAAAGTGGATATATTTGTGCAGCGCCTTTTTGTAATAAAAGAGAACAGCGTATATGCACTGGAGAACAGTTCAGCAAGAGAAGATTATCTTGTGATCTGATCTATTGTCACTTGTTTTCCCTATAACCTCGTAGTATAATAGGTATATGGAGGGATTTACATGAAAATATCAACAAGAGGACGTTATGCAATCCGTGTCATGTTGGATCTTGCAGAGCATAATAACGGTGAATATATACCATTGATGGATATAGCCAAGAGACAGGAGATTTCCGAGAAATATCTGGAATCGATCGTGTCTGTTCTGAGTAAACAGAAATTTGTCAAAGCGCTTCGCGGAAAAGGCGGAGGATATCGCCTCGTGAAAACACCGGCTGAGTATACGATCGGAAGCATTCTGAGAGTTACAGAAGGATCTATGGCCCCGGTTGCCTGCCTGGATGATCATCCGAATCAGTGTGAAAGAGCAGCAACCTGTAAAACACTGCAGATGTGGGAGGGCTTTTATAAAATAATCAACGAGTATTTTGACGGGATTACCCTGGAGGATATTCTGGAACAGAATTCTGACATGGGAGATTATGTAATCTGATCAGATGAGAGAACAGAGTTGTCGGCACAGATAGCTTCTGTTCTTTTTTTTGAAAAAACTGGAAAAAACATATATTACCTATTGACATGGTATGTTTATAGGTATATAGTAATACCATCACAAACGAAAGGAAATCAAAGGAGCACAGGAATGAAAGAATACGGTTTTAACACGATTTTGCTTCATGGGACGGAAGAAACCAATCCTTACGGCGCGACACAGGTACCGATTTACCAGTCCAGTGCATTCCGTCATGATACAGCAGAAGAACTTGAAAAGATTTTTGCTAACAAGATGGCAGGGTATTCTTATACAAGGATAAATAACCCGACGATCGAGGCATTTGAAAAAAGGATGACGAAGCTGGAGAGTGGAATTGGAAGTGTGGCATGTTCGTCTGGTATGGCAGCATTGAGTATGGCACTGATGAATATTCTTCAGAGTGGAGATCAGGTTGTTGCCGCTGCAGGTCTTTACGGCGGAACAGTGGAACTTCTGGATGAACTTAAAGTATATGGAGTTCAGACGGTTTATGTACGTGAAAACACACCTGAAGCTTTTGAAGCAGCCATTACATCTTCTACCAGGGCTGTATTTGCTGAAACGATCGGAAATCCCAGGCTGGATGTAACAGACATTTGCGGAGTTGCTGAAATCGCACATAAGCATGGAATTCCATTTCTGGTGGATAATACGGTTGCTACTCCATACCTGATCAATCCGCTGAAGCTTGGCGCAGATGTAGTCATTCATTCCTCTTCTAAGTACATAAACGGAAGCAGTGATGCAATCAGTGGTGTACTGATCAGTGGTGGGAAATTCAAATGGGATGAAAAAAAATATCCGGGGATGGCAGAATTTAAAAAGTTCGGACCATTTGCTTATCTGGCAAAATTGAGAAATGGACTGTTTCGCAGTATTGGAGCCTGTCTGGCACCACAAAATGCGTTTCTTAATGGCCTTGGTCTTGAAACACTTGGTCTTCGAATGCAGAGGCACTGCAGCAATGCCATGGAGCTAGCGGAATTCCTGAATAAACTTGGACATGGCATCAGCGTTTCTTATCCTGGACTTAAGGAGCATCCATACCACGAAATTGCAGACAGACAGTTTCATGGAGGTTTTGGTGCAATCATCACACTAAGAACAGGAAGCAAGGAAAGAGCTTTTCGCTTATTGAATGAATTGAAAATCCCATTGCTGGTATCGAATATCGGTGATACAAGAACACTGGTGATTCATCCGTCAAGTACCATTGCAGCACATCTTTCACAGGAAGAAAAGGAACTCTCCGGAGTTTATGATGATATGATACGAATCAGTGTAGGAATTGAAGATATTGAAGATCTGAAAGAAGATTTCAGAAGAGTAATAGAAGGAGACGAAGAATATGGCAAAAGTTGATTATGCAACCTTAAAAAAAGGTGGATTTATGCGACAGAAACAGAAAAATAATTTTTCACTCAGGCTTGCCTGTGTTGGCGGTGCTCTTACTGCAGAAAATCTGAAAAAGATTGCAGAAGTTGCTGAAAAATATGGAGATGGATATGTTCATCTTACTTCAAGACAGGGCGTTGAAATTCCTTTTATTAAATTAAATGATATTGAGGATGTTACCGCTGATCTGGCAGAAGGTGGATGCCGGCCAGGTGTATGCGGACCGAGAGTCCGTACAGTAACAGCCTGCCAGGGCAATGCAGTCTGTCCGAGTGGAAATATTGACAGCTATGATATTGCAGTAAAACTGAACGAAAGATATTTCGGACGCGAGCTTCCTCATAAATTCAAATTTGGTGTTACCGGATGTCAGAACAATTGCCTTAAGGCAGAAGAAAATGATGTCGGAATCAAGGGAGCAGCTCAGATCAGCTGGAAAGAAGATGCATGTATTCACTGCGGTGTATGTGAAAAAGCATGCCGTGAAGAGGCAATTTCCTTCCAGGATGATAAACTGATCATCGACAATGAAAAATGTAATTACTGTGGCAGATGTGCCAAATCCTGTCCGGTAGATGCATGGGATGTAAACGAAGCTTTCCTTGTATCATTTGGAGGTACTTTTGGAAATCATATCAGCAAAGGAAAAGAATTTCTTCCGCTGATCACTTCCGAAGAACAGCTGTTTCGTGTAACAGATGCAGCAATCCAGTTTTTTGCCGATCATGCAAAAGCCGGTGAGCGTTTCAAGTTTACAATTGACCGGGAGGGAGAAGAAAAACTGTACGAAGTACTGAAAGGAGCTTATGATGGCTGATTATAAAATTGATGAAACTGTTGATATTACGGATGTTGTCTGCCCGGTAACTTTTGTTAAGGC
>NZ_CAKROJ010000019.1 GCF_934372025.1 uncultured Blautia sp. | reverse complement strand
TAAATTTGGATAAGAAAATATACGAATTTATGCTGTGATATACAGGAAAATGACAGGATTGAAGATTATCGGAAAATACCTGTAAACAGCGTAAATACAGCATTTCAAGGAGTTTTAAGTAATGATGAGAGTGTTATTCGTCTGCCACGGCAATATCTGCCGTTCCCCTATGGCAGAATTTATATTTAAGAATATGATCAATAAAAAACAACTACAGTCGGATTTCTATATTGCATCTGCTGCTACAAGTACTGAGGAAATCTGGAATGGAATCGGTAATCCGGTGTATCCTCCGGCGAAGAAGGAACTGGCGAAGCATGGAATTTCCTGCGAGGGGAAACGGGCAGTGCAATTACAACGAGCAGACTATGAAAAATATGATTATCTGATTGGAATGGAAGAAAGAAATCGACGCAATATGCTTCGTATTCTGGGAAAGGATCCAGAACACAAAGTGAGTTTGCTGTTGGATTATGCGGATGAGCCTGGAGATATTGCGGATCCGTGGTATACTGGTGACTTTAGTATTACATATCGTGATGTGGTCAGAGGATGCGAGGGATTTCTTAGATATCTGGCAGAAAAAGGTGAAATTACAATAAAGGCAAAATAACTTCTGCTTACCTTGCCGGAACTATAGAAAAAGGATATAAGTTTTCTCGATTTTTGTCGAACGAATTTTCTTTACATAAAATTAAATATGCTGTATCCTGTGAGTACAGCAACTCTTGAAGGGAGCATCTGCTTCCTTCTTTTTTTTCAAATCTATTTAAATCATGGGCAAGTCGCCCGAATTATTCAGGAAAGATGAGGAATTAAATATGGAGAAAAGTTATGAAAACTTTGTGGAGGTGTTACGACAGAGTCTTCTAGAGGAAACATCTTATGAAGAAGAGATGATTTGTTATAAGAAGGCAGAAGAGTATCCACCGACATCGGGCGACCGCCTGCTGTTAAAAAACAGACAGAAAGAAGGCGTTTATGAAGTCTGTGCACTTTATGTGAGAGATCTTTATGATGAATTTCAGAATGGATGGAGTATGGAGAATATTATAGAAGAGATTCTGAAAAGACTCGATACGATTTCTCGTTCAGAGTGTTTTGAAAAAAGCAAAAATCTGGAAAATTATGAGAAGGTAAAGGAAGATCTTTTTATCAGACTGTTAAATGTCGTTAAACATCGCGACGAATTGCAGAACGCAATTTTTCGAACGGTTGGGGATATCGCTCTGGTATTATATGCTCGAATGGGAGAACTTGATGGATGTAGTACCAGCATTAAAATAAAACAGCATATGCTGCAGAAATGGGAGAAAGACGAGCAGACAGTTTTTAACGATGCACTGTTAAATACGTATTTTATTTCACCGCCGAGAATTTATTGTTGGGAAAAGCTCATTTATAATATGAGTTATGAAGGTGAAAATTTTATGAATCTGCTGTTTGACCTTCCATTAAAGAAAGATACGTTTGGAAATTGTCTTAGTACTTCGACTCGTACAAATGGTGCCGTGGCAGTTTTTCTTCCTGGGGTCGCACAGAGACTGGGGTATCTTCTTGGCGGTGGTTTTTATATGGTATTTACCAGTGTACATGAGGTAATGATACACAGCGAAGAGAACACTGATCCACGTAAGCTTAAAGAAGTTCTTGCTGAGACAATAGAGGAAACGACACCGGAAGAGGATTTCCTTACTTATTATGTTTATCATTACGATCCGGAAACAGGACAGTTCAGTTTTTATTGATGTAATGCGTTTGGTCAACTGATATAAGCTTTTTGTTTTGGCGTGCATATACTAAATAAAAAGTAATCAGGAGATAACAACGTTGGCATATAAAATTGTTTTGGATGCGGGGCATGGAGGTACAGATCCCGGAGCTGTATATAATGGAAGAAATGAGAAAGATGATAATCTTGCACTTGCTGAAGCTGTAGGAAAAATCCTTGAAGACAATGGGGTAAATGTAGTATATACTAGAACTGAAGACATTTATCAGACACCATTTGAAAAAGCAAAAACTGCAAATCAGTCGGGTGCAGATTATTTTATCTCATTTCACAGAAACAGTAGTCCGGAAGATAATCAGTATCAGGGTGTGGAAGTCCTTGTGTATAATAAAAGTGGAATCAAATATGAGATGGCCAAGAATATAGTAGGTGCTTTGGGAGAACTGGGATTCAGAGAAATTGGTGTGAAAGAGAGACCGGGGCTGGTAGTACTCAGAAGGACAAAAATGCCGGCATTGCTTATTGAAACAGGATTTATAAATTCAAATTCCGATAATACACTGTTCGACGAGAAAAAGGATGAAATCGCGCAGGCTATCGCAGGAGCAGTTCTAGGTACCTTATCAGAAGAAACGATTGCGACACCGTTATATTATCGAGTACAGACGGGAGCGTTTCGCAGCAGAGAAAATGCAGATCGTATGTTGTACCAGCTGGCAGATCAGGGCTATCCTGCATTCCTTTTATATGAAAATGATCTGTACAAAGTTCAGGTAGGCGCGTTTCAGCAGATTGGAAATGCGATCAAAATGGAACAGCAGCTCAGAGATGCCGGATATAGTACAATAATTGTGACAAAATAATAATCTGATAAATGTTGAGAGAAATATAAAATTGAGAGTACATTCGTATTCTGGAAGAAGAGAAGGTGTAAGAATATGTACGAAAAATTTATAAACGAAATAAGCGAATTTATTTTTGCAGAAAATCAACCAGAAAAATCGGATATTATTTTTGTACCGGGAAATGGTTATTCTCAGATGGCAGAGAAAGCAGCGGAACTTTATAAAGAAAAATATGCTCCATATGTACTGCCGAGTGGGAAATTTAGTATTTCTGTGGGGAAATTTGGAGGAGTACTGACTGGAAAGGACAGATATAACAGAGATTATAAAACAGAATGGGAATTTCTGAAGGACGTACTGATTCAGAATGGAGTTCCGGCAGAAGCAATTCTTAAAGAAGATCAGTCTACTTTTACGTGGGAAAATGCAAAATTTTCAAGAAAAGTCACAGATCAGGCGGGGATTTATATAAGTAAGGCAATTATTTGCTGTAAAAATTACCATGCCAGAAGAGCTGTGATGTATTATCAGAGGGCATATCCGGATACAGAGTTCCAGGTATGCCCATGTTGTGTTGATGGCATTACCAAAGACAACTGGATGGAGACGGAACTGGGAATAAAAGAAGTTATGGCGGAAATAGACAGAATCATCACTCAATTCTCACTATTAATGTAATTATGCGGAATATAAAAAAAATAATTTGGGGGTGTCGAAAAAAGTAGAACTGTGATATAATGCTTGTGTCGTAAAATAAAATATTGTGTTACAAAATAGTTACGAAACGATAAAAGTTTAATACATAGAAATATGAGAATTTTTTAGATTACAGTATTAAAATTTGAAATTGTATATTATATAGAGACAAGTTATTAGCAGATTTAATATCGAGAATAGAGTGCTGTTTAGTATGACGAAGTCTTCTGAATGGCAATGAATATAGATTGAGGTGTGAGGATTATGATGAAAAAGAGGAAAAACATGCAGTTTTTCGCAGCGGCAGCATTGACTGCAGCTCTTGTAACTAGCCAGTTTTCATTTGCAACAGTACTGGGGGACAGTTCAGCAACAGTGCAGACCAGCAAGTTGATTCCGGATAATGTTACGATTGATCAGCCGGTTCCTCTTTCGGAGATTTCACTTCCCCAAAATGACTATGGAACACTTTCCTGGGTTGATGATTCCAGTGTACCGTCGGCGAGAACTCAGGTGTATGACGTAGTATTTCGTCCATATAATACAGCAGATTTGGCACAGATTCCCGGCTGGGATGGGCAGTCAGATGTAATTTACAGTACTGTGACAGTAGTAGTGAGCAGTATCAGTAAGGATTCTGATCATTCAGGAAGCACAGAACAGTCTGATGAGATGGATAATACAGAAGCAGAAGTGACAGAGACTCCGGAAACAGATGAGAATACAGAGAATTCCGAAGTGACAGAAGAGATTTCAGATAATGAGAAAATGAATAATACACCGGAGAACCCGGAGATTACAGAGACTCCAGATACGCCTGAGACACCGGAAGTAACGGAAACCCCGGAAATTACTGGAACTCCAGATCTCACAGAAACACCGGAGACTCCAGATATGCCGGAAACACCGGAAATTACAGAGACTCCAGACATGCCAGAAACCCCGGAAGTTACAGAAATACCAGAAATTACGGTAACTCCGGAAGCAGATAAGGATAATATTTTTGATGGAACTGAAAAGGACATTACAAAAGATGATCGTGATCATTCTGTAGAAGCGACAGCAGAACCTTCTGACGAAGAAAAAGAGCAGTTAGCTGAGGTAAATCATAACTGTAATGGGATTTCTGTATCAGGAATTAATCTGCCATGGTATGTGCAGTTCAGAGTGGCAAGCGGTGAAAATTATGAGTTTACAAATGCAGCTGAGGCAAATGTTTTCAAGTCCTATGAATTCGAATTATGGGATATGAAGAATAATACAGAATATGAAATTCCGGATGGAGAATATTTGAGTGTAACAGTTCCGGTTAAAGCCGGTTATGATTATACGATTGAACATATTTTGGACAGTGGAGCAGTAGAAACAATTGTTCCAAGTGTCGAAGGCAGTACAATGGTGTTCAGCACACATTCATTCAGCCCATTTGGAATTGCAGGAAGTAAGACTCTTGTGGGAGAAGAGATTGAGGATGGAAGTTATTCTTCAGGAACGGGATCAACTTCTGCTGTAAGTATAACTCCAACAGCATCTGTAACGACAGCTTCAGGAGCAGCTAATACGAATAACAGTGCATCTGCGGATAATACAGCAGCACAGAATTCTGCATCAGGCAACCAGGACAATTCAACTGTTACATCAGAAAAGAGCGAAACAGACAGCAGCAGTAATTCGGTTGGAGCAGTGGAAACCGGTGATAATACACCGATTCTTCCATTTGTAATCATTGGAATTGCAGCAGCAGTGATTGTGGCAGTACTTGTTTATCTCAAAAAGAAAAGATAATTTGCGTCTGTGAGTTTAAGACATATTAAGAAAAGCCTTTCCATATACTAATGTATGGGAGGGCTTTTTATGAAGGCAAAGGCAATTTTAAGATCATTGTTTCTGGCATATCTTCTGTCAGGAGGCAGTCTGCTGTTACTGGCACTGCTTGTTTTTAAACTGGATATAGGAAAAGGACCAGTCACAGCAGGAATTCTGGCAATTTACGTATTATCGTGTCTGGCAGGTGGATTTTTGGCAGGAAAGATACTCAGACAGGATAAATATCGATGGGGATTTCTGGTAGGATTATGCTATTTTTTATTGTTGATATTCGTCTCATTTGTAGTACAGAGAAGATGGGATATGAGTGTTCAACACATGGTGACTACATTTTTTATGTGTCTGGGCGGAGGAACCCTTGGAGGGATGCTTTCATGATAAAAAAATGCTTTTAATTGGGCGGGTTTTATGATATACTATGCCCAGACAATTATACATAAGGAGGTATATACAATGGAACATATCAAAACATTAAATACAAAGAACCTGCAGAACACAGTGAAAAAAGGTGGATGTGGTGAATGTCAGACATCTTGCCAGTCAGCATGCAAAACTTCCTGTACTGTAGGAAACCAGAGCTGCGAGAACAAATAAGCTGGTTCAGAACATTCAGTTAAGCAGCGGAGTGAAATCCGCTGCTTATTCTTATGAAAAAAAGTTTTACAGGAAAGGATTTTCAGAAAGATGAGTCTGATTCATAGATACCAGAGTAATGGCTACAATATTGTTCTGGATATTAACAGTGGATGCATTCATCTGGTAGACCTTGTTACTTATGAAGTTCTTCCGTTTATGGAAGATGGACTTTCAGAACAGGAGATTGTTGACAGACTGAAGGATAAATATCCGGAAGCTGATATCCGTACTTCTGTTTCAGAGTGCGAAAAGCTGAAAGAACAGGGAATGCTGTTTACCAGAGATGTATACGAAAATATTATTGATGAATTTACAGAGAATCGACAGACAGTAGTCAAAGCGCTGTGCCTGCACATTGCTCATGACTGTAATCTGGCCTGTCGATACTGTTTTGCCGAAGAGGGAGAATATCACGGAAGACGGGCACTGATGTCTTTTGAAGTCGGAAAGAAAGCTCTTGATTTCCTGATCGCCAACTCCGGCTCCAGAAAGAACCTGGAAGTAGATTTCTTCGGAGGAGAACCTCTTATGAACTGGCAGGTTGTCAAAGACCTGGTAGCATATGGAAGAGAGCAGGAAAAGCTTCATAATAAGAAGTTCCGTTTTACGCTCACAACCAATGGTGTACTTCTTAATGACGAAGTAATGGAATTCTGTAACAAAGAGATGGGAAATGTTGTTCTCAGTGTTGATGGACGTAAGGAAGTTCACGATTATATGAGACCATTCCGCAAGGGCGCTGGAAGTTACGATCTGATCATTCCAAAATTCCAGAAGTTTGCAGAATCCAGAAATCAGGATAAGTATTATGTACGTGGTACATTTACACATCATAATCTTGATTTTTCAAATGATGTACTGCATCTTGCAGATCTTGGATTCAAACAGATTTCAGTTGAACCGGTAGTTGCTGCTGAGACTGAAGAGTATGCGATCAGAGAAGAGGATATTCCTCAGATCAAAGAAGAATATGATAAACTGGCAAAAGAAATGATCGCCAGAGAAAAAGCAGGAGAAGGATTTAATTTCTTCCACTTTATGATCGATCTGACAGGCGGTCCGTGTGTTTACAAACGTCTTTCAGGATGTGGATCAGGTACAGAGTATCTCGCAGTAACTCCGTGGGGAGATTTCTATCCGTGTCATCAGTTTGTTGGTGAAGAGCAGTTCCTTATGGGAAATGTGGATGAAGGAATTACTCGTCCGGAAGTTCGTGAGCAGTTTGGTAAATGTAATGTTTATACCAAAGAAGCATGCAAGGACTGTTTCGCAAGATTTTACTGCAGTGGTGGCTGTGCTGCCAATGCTTATCATTTCCAGAAAGATATTAATGGCAATTATGGTATCGGATGTGAACTTCAGCGTAAAAGAGTGGAGTGCGCAATCATGATAAAGGCCGCGTTAGCGGAATAAAATAATGCAAGAAGGGAAAGAACAATGAAGAAAAACAAAGGAATTGTTGTGCTGCTTCTGACCGCCATTATCACAGTCTTTCTGTGTTACACGGCCGGGATTGGCCTCGGACCAACAGGTACCGGTTCTGCAAAAAACATTAAGACCGGCCTGGATCTGTCTGGTGGTGTAAGTATCACTTATCAGGCAAAAGACAGTGACCCTAGTGCAGAAGACATGTCAGATACTGTTTACAAACTTCAGAAGCGTGTGGAACAGTACAGTACAGAAGCACAGGTGTACAAAGAAGGAAGCGATCGTATCGCTGTAGAGATTCCTGGTGTTACAGATGCTGATGAGATCCTGAATGATCTTGGTAAACCGGGTTCTCTGTGTTTTATTACCATGTCAGATGAAGATGGTAATGCAAACGTTTCAAGTACAGGAAGTGGATATGTCCTTGCAAGAAGTCTGGACGAGATCCGCGAATCCGGATCTGTAGTTCTGGAAGGTACAGATGTAAAGGATGCACAGGGTGGTGCATTCCAGTCTGACAAAAACAGCACCAGAGAATATGCAGTCAGCCTGACTCTTACAGATGAAGGAAAAACCAAATTTGCTGAGGCAACCGAAGCAAACGTTGGCAAACAGATCGCAATTATTTATGACAACCAGATTTTAAGTGCTCCAAAGGTAAATGAAGCAATCACAGGTGGACAGGCACAGATCACTGGTATGTCTGATGTGGAAGAGGCTCAGAACCTTGCTTCTTATATCCGTATCGGTTCTCTTAGTATTGAACTTGAAGAACTTCGTTCCAGCGTTGTTGCAGCTCAGCTTGGAGAAGAAGCTATCTCCACAAGTGTTATGGCTGGTCTGATCGGTCTTATCATCGTGATCATCTTTATGATCATTGTGTACAGACTTCCAGGTCTGGTTGCTGGTATTGCGCTGATTCTCTATACAGCACTTGTTTTGATAACATTGAATGCATTTGACATCACACTGACACTTCCGGGTATCGCAGGTATTATCCTCGGTATTGGTATGGCGGTAGATGCTAACGTTATCATTTATGCACGTATTCAGGAAGAGATTGCAGCAGGAAACTCTGTGAAGGCTTCTATCAAAGAAGGTTTCTCCAAAGCGTTCAGTGCAATCTTTGACGGTAACATTACAACCCTGATCGCATCACTGGTACTGATGTGGCTGGGTTCCGGTACAGTTAAGGGCTTTGCTTATACACTGGCTCTTGGTATCGTAGTATCCATGTTTACAGCACTGGTTGTATCACGTTTTGTTATGAAAGCTCTCTATGCAGTTGGATTCCATGATGAAAAATTCTATGGACGTGCAAAAGAGCGTAAGGTATTTGACATTGTCGGAAAGAGAAAAGGATTCTTTATTCTTTCCATTATCCTGATCCTCAGTGGTCCGGTTGCAATGATCGCTCATCATCAGATTGATGGTACTGCATTGAACTATGCACTTGATTTCTCAGGTGGTACAGCAACAACCGTAACATTCAACGAAGACATGGATATCAAACAGATTGATTCTGAAGTAACTCCACTCGTTGAAGAGATTACCGGTGATAAGAATGTTCAGCCGACTAAGGTTGTGGGAACAAATCAGGTAGTTATTAAGACCCGTACCCTTTCACAGGCAGAGCGTGAAAAGCTGGATGATGCACTTGTTGAGAAATTTGAAGTAGATAAGTCTCTGATCGCAACAGAAAGTATTTCTTCAACTGTAAGTTCTGAAATGAGAAGAGATGCACTTGTAGCTGTTATTGTAGCAACTCTTTTCATGCTTGCTTACATCTGGTTCCGATTCAAAGATATCCGTTTTGCAGGCAGTGCCGTAATTGCTCTGCTTCATGACGTTCTGGTTGTATTTGCCTTCTATGCAATCTCCAGAATTTCCGTAGGTAATACATTTATCGCATGTATGCTGACTATCGTTGGTTACTCCATCAATGCGACTATCGTTATCTTCGACCGTATTCGTGAGAATATGAAGGCAACCAGAGAAAACCTTCCGGAAGTTGTTAACAAGAGTATCACACAGACTCTTACAAGAAGTATTTACACTTCATTTACAACCTTTGTAATGGTAGCAGCTCTGTATGTTCTGGGCGTTTCTTCTATCCGTGAATTCGCAGCACCTCTTATGATGGGCGTTATCTGCGGTGCATATTCTTCTGTATGTATTACAGGTGCACTGTGGCTGGTTATGAAACGTTATTACAGAAAAACACCTGTAGCAGCAGTTGCAGCAAAGAATACTTCAGCTTCTGCAAAACAGGCAAATACAGCTAAGAAAAATACACAGTCCGGAAAGAAAAATCCGGATCAGCCGAAAAAGAAAAACCGCAAGAGAGTAGCAGAACGTCTGGCGGCACAGGAAGCAGCGGCTAAAGAAAATGCTTCCGCTAATGAGAACAAGGGTGAATAATCCGAACAATAAAAAATAAAATTTCAGATCCCGGGACAGGTTGCTGCCCCGGGGTTTGTTCTATAATTGAAAGTTTGAAGCGGCTTTGTCCGCGTTGCTTTTTAACATAAACAGAAATAATGGAGAAGACGATCATGGAAAAATGGATGATATATAGTAAAAAAGCGGATTTTCAGAAGATTGCAGAAGAATTCGGAATAGATCCGGTCATTGCCAGACTGATCCGAAATCGTGATGTGCAGGATATGGAGGCAATTCGTTCTTATCTGCACGGTACATTAAAGGAACTTCCATCTCCATGGAAAATGAAGGACATTGATAAAGCAGTTGAAATCTTAAAGAAAAAAATAACTCAGAAAAAAAGAATTCGCATAATTGGCGATTATGATATAGATGGCGTGACGGCAACCTGCATTTTGTTGAAAGGTTTAAGACGGCTCGGTGCAGATGTGGATACTTATATCCCGGACAGAGTGAAGGATGGATATGGTATGCATGAACAGCTGATCGATAAAGCACTGGAAGATAGAATTGATACGATACTGACCTGTGACAATGGTATTGCAGCGGCGGAAGAGATTGCATATGCCAGAAAAGAGGGAATCACAGTTATTATTACAGATCATCATGATGTTCCTTTCAGAGATACGGAGAATGGAAGAATGTGGATCATTCCGGAAGCAGATGCGGTCATCAATCCAAAGCAGTCAGATTGTCCGTATCCGAATAAAAACATCTGTGGTGCTGTTGTAGCCTGGAAACTGATCTGGGCTTTGTATGAAGTATCAGGAATTGAAAAAAATGAAATATGGGATTTTCTTGAGTTTGCCGCGATTGCCACAGTTGGAGATGTAATGGATCTTCAGGGCGAAAACAGGATCATTGTGAAAGAAGGCCTGAAGAAACTTTCAAATACGTCCTATGAAGGTTTAAAAGCACTGATTCGTGTAAATAATCTGGAGGGAGCTGATATTACAGCATACCATGTAGGATTTGTTCTTGGTCCGTGCATTAACGCCAGCGGAAGACTTGACACGGCGGCACGGGCACTGGAACTGCTATGTGCGGATAATCTGGATATGGCAATGAAACTGGCAGATGATCTGTATGATCTGAATCAGAGCAGAAAAGCGATGACAGAACAGGGAAAAGAACAGGCAATTCAGGCGATTGAAAACAGTCAGATGAATGAAGACCGTGTTCTGGTAGTGTATCTTCCGGAATGTCATGAGAGTCTGGCAGGAATTATTGCAGGGCGTATCAGAGAAGCATATAATAAACCGGTATTTGTACTTACAAAGAGTTCGGAGGGTGTAAAGGGCAGCGGACGGTCTATTGAGGCATATTCCATGTATGAGGAACTGGTAAAATGCAGGGATCTTCTGACACAGTTTGGAGGTCATCCAATGGCAGCAGGACTTTCCATGGAAGAAAAAAATGTGGAAGCTTTTCGCAGACGTCTGAATGAAAACTGTACGTTGACGGAGCAGGAACTGATTCCCAAAATAATGATAGATGTTCCGATGCCAATTTCCTATCTGACAAAGCAGCTGACAGAACAATTGAAAATACTGGAACCTTTTGGAAAAGGCAACACAAAACCGTTGTTTGCACAGAAACATCTGCGTGCGATGGGAATACGGATTCTTGGCAGAAACCGGAATGTGGCCAAAATGCTTCTTATGGATGAACATGGAAACAAAATGGATGCAGTTTATTTTGGGGAAGCATCTGAATTTGTGACTTTTGTGCAGACACATGAAACAATTTCCGTTACATATTATCCGGAAATCAATGTATATCAGGGAAGAGAAACACTTCAGATTGTCATAAAAAATTACTGTTAAAACAGAATTGTTGCGTGAAAAGTGCATAAAACCTTTATTTCAGAGGGGTGACAGGGTGGGTTAGTCATTGATTCCGATATAAAAAAGTGATATAATTACTATCCAGATGTAACCATTCGAAACAGACTGAACAAGTTACATATATAGAGAGAAAACAAGCGGAGGTACGCAAAATGAAAAAAATAGAAGATTATGTAAGAAGTATTCCGGATTTTCCGGAACCGGGAATTATTTTCCGAGACATTACAAGTGTACTGCAGGATGCAGATGGTCTTCAGCTTGCAATTGATTCCATGCAGGCATGTCTGGAAGATAAAGATGTTGATGTGATTGTTGGAACAGAATCCAGAGGATTCATCTTCGGAGTACCGATTGCTTATAATCTTCATAAACCATTTGTACCAGTTCGTAAAAAAGGTAAACTTCCATGTGAGACAGTATCCAGAAGCTATGATCTGGAATATGGAAGTGCAACGATAGAGATGCATAAGGATTCCATCAAACCAGGGCAGAAGGTAGCAATCATCGATGATCTGATCGCTACAGGCGGTACAGTAGAAGCTGCTATCAAACTGGTGGAAGAACTTGGCGGTGAAGTAGTTAAGGTCGTATTCCTTATGGAACTTGCAGGATTGAAAGGCCGCGAGAGACTGGCAGGTTACGATGTGGCATCTGTGATTCGATACGAAGGAAAATAAAATTCAGGAGCATCAGATAAATAACGGTAGGCAGGTGGGAAAGAATGGCAGATAAGAAAGAAAACGTACAGCTTAAAAAGACAATAGACAAGGCAGAACAGGAAAAGCTTGAATCCGTAAAAAAGGCAGATGCAGCAGTCAAGACTATGCAGGATTTTACCAGCCCGGAGGTTTTGTATAATGAGCTGATCACAAGTGTAAAAAAATATCATCCTTCTACGGATATTTCCATGATACAGAAAGCCTACGAAGTGGCCAGTGACGCCCACAAGGATCAGAAGAGAAAATCGGGAGAGCCATATATCATCCATCCTCTTTGTGTGGCAATCATACTTGCAGATCTGGAACTGGATAAAGAAACAATTGTTGCAGGTCTTCTTCATGATGCTGTAGAAGATACCTGGATGACAACAGAAGAAGTTGAGAAAGAATTCAGTGCAGAAGTTGCCCTGTTGGTAGATGGAGTTACCAAACTGGGACAGTTGAGCTATTCTGCTGATAAAGTAGAACTTCAGGCAGAAAATCTGCGAAAAATGTTTCTTGCGATGGCAAAAGATATTCGAGTAATTCTGATCAAACTTGCAGACCGTCTTCATAATATGCGTACACTGCAGTACATGAGACCGGAAAAACAGCAGGAAAAAGCGCGAGAGACAATGGATATTTATGCGCCGATCGCGATGAGGCTTGGTATTTCCAAGATAAAAGTAGAACTGGATGATCTTTCACTGAAATATCTGAAACCAGATGTATACTATGACCTGGTCGATAAAGTAGCTCTTCGTAAGAGTGAAAGACAGAATTTTGTCAATAATATCGTCAATCAGGTCAAACAGCATATGGAAGAAGCTTCTATTAAAGCTCAGGTGGATGGAAGAATCAAGCATTTCTTCAGTATTTATAAAAAAATGGTTAATCAGGATAAGACGATCGATCAGATATATGATCTTTTTGCAGTACGAATCCTGGTAGACACAGTGAAAGACTGTTATGCAGCACTTGGCGTTATTCATGAAAT
The DNA here is from genome assembly GCF_934372025.1 of uncultured Blautia sp. Lineage (GTDB taxonomy): Bacteria > Bacillota > Clostridia > Lachnospirales > Lachnospiraceae > Blautia_A. The sequence continues at coordinate 22,658 of NZ_CAKROJ010000019.1, read as the reverse complement.
GTACAAACCGATCCCGGGAAGATTTAAAGATTATATTGCCATGCCGAAACCAAATATGTATCAGTCACTGCATACGACACTGATCGGACCAAATGGTCAGCCATTTGAGATTCAGATTCGTACCTTTGAGATGCATAAGACTGCAGAATATGGTATCGCGGCACATTGGAAATACAAAGAATCTTCTGATGGAAAGGTTCCGGTAGATAAAAGAGAAGAAGAAAAGCTTAACTGGCTGCGTCAGATTCTGGAATGGCAGAAAGATATGTCGGATAACAGAGAATTCATGAGTCTTCTGAAGAATGACCTGAATCTTTTTGCAGACAGTGTATATTGTTTTACTCCACAGGGAGATGTCAAGAACCTGCCGAATGGTTCTACACCGATTGATTTTGCTTACAGCGTACACAGCGCAGTTGGTAACCGTATGGTCGGCGCACGTGTTAATGGTAAACTTGTTCCGATTGAATATCAGATCAAAAATGGTGACCGTATTGAAATTATCACGTCACAGAATTCGCAGGGACCAAGTCGTGACTGGCTGAACCTTGTTAAGAGTACACAGGCAAAGAACAAAATCAACCAGTGGTTCAAGAAAGAACTGAAAGAAGATAATATCCTGAAAGGCAAAGACATGCTCACACAGTATGCCAAGTCCAAAGGATATAAGCTTGGAATTTATACAAAACCACAGTTCCTTGAGTCTGTCATGCGGAAATATGGTTTCCGTGACTGGGATTCCGTACTCGCAGCTATCGGTCATGGCGGACTGAAAGAAGGACAGGTCTTCAATAAACTGATGGAGGCCTATGATAAAGAAAAACAGAAAAATCTTACGGATGAACAGGTTCTGGAAGTAGCATCAGAAACCCAGGAAAAACTCCATGTCACAAAAAATAAAGGCGGTATTGTTGTAAAAGGAATTCATGATGTCGCAGTACGTTTTTCAAAATGCTGCAGCCCGATTCCTGGCGACGAAATCGTAGGATTTGTTACAAGAGGACGTGGAATCACAATTCATCGTACAGACTGCGTGAATGTACTGAATATGTCAGAAACAGACCGTTCTCGTCTGATTGAAGCGGAATGGCAGCCGACGGATAATAAAGGATCCGAAAAATATATGGCTGAGATTCAGGTTTATGCAAATAACCGTACAGGTCTTCTGGTGGATCTTTCAAAGATTTTTACAGAAAGAAAAATTGATATGAGAAGTATTAACAGCCGTACCAACAAGCAGGAGAAAGCCACGATCTCTATCAGCTTCGAAATTGGAAGCAAAGAGGAACTGTCTTCACTTGTTGCCAAGATACGTCAGATTGAAAGTGTTATTGATGTAGAGCGTACAACCGGTTGATCACGAAAAGAGGAGTAAAGAATGAAAAAACTGGAATTGCAGAAATGTATTGTCGGCAGTGTATCTACAAACTGTTATTTACTCAAGAATAAAGAAACAGGAGAAATGCTGATCATCGATCCTGGTGACAATGCCGGGAAAATAGAACAGAAGATCCTTGAGATGCAGGGAAAACCGATTGCAATCCTTCTGACACATGGTCACTTTGATCATATTCTGGCAGCAGAAGAAATCAGGAAAAAATATAATGTTCCGATTTATGCAGATCAGAAAGAAGAAAAAACTCTGCAGGATGCCCGAATCAATCTGACGGCGTACCAGGGAAATGGCTATACACTCAAAGCAGATGTATACCTTACAGACCTGCAGGTGGAAGAGCTTGCGGGATTTTCAGTACAGATGATTGAGACACCGGGACATACAGTTGGAAGCTGCTGTTATTATCTGAAAGATGAAGATGTCCTTTTCAGTGGAGATACGGTATTCTGTGGTTCAGTCGGAAGAACTGATTTTCCGGGAAGCAGTTCAGCGGCAATTGTAAACAGCCTGCACAGACTGCTGGATGCACTTCCGGATGAGACAGAAGTATATCCGGGACATGATGTATCAACAACAATCGGTTATGAAAAGAGGTATAATCCATTTGTGTAAGATTGGAATTCTGTTTCTGGACAGAGAATTTGAACATGATATATATGAACTGATCCGTGCATTTTATCCGGAAAGTGAAATTCATTCTTTTTATGAAAAAGAGGAAGAAGGGTGTGATCTTTATTTCCGGATTGAAAAGCAGGGAGATACCTGTGTGATCCGCTATGAAGATCATGATAATAAAGGTGTGACAAGTGCAGAATTTACAGGAGGGCAGTCTTCGGATGCCCTTATTTCTTGTCAGGATAGAAGTGACAGTGATGCAAAAGAACGCGCACATGCAATCCGTAAAGAACGGAAAGATATTGTAAAAATCGCTCTCTATAAATTATTGGTAAAACTGACTGGCAGAACACTTCCATGGGGAAATCTGACAGGAATCCGTCCGGCGAAGCTTGCTATGGGTCTTATTGAAGCAGGTATGAAGAATACAGAAGCTGCGCAGGAGATGAGAGACCGTTATATGGTCAGCCCGCAGAAAACAGCACTTGCGATCACGATTGCCAACAGAGAGCGGGAGATTCTTAAGGATATTGATTACGAAAACGGATACAGTCTGTATGTGGGGATTCCATTCTGTCCGAGCATCTGTCTGTACTGTTCCTTTAGTTCTTATCCATTAAAACAGTGGAAAAACAGAGTGGATCAGTATCTTGAGGCACTTTGCAAAGAAATAAAAGAAGTTGCACTGATCATGAAAGCCAAAGGCAGAAAACTGGATACGGTTTATATAGGAGGAGGAACTCCGACGACACTTGAACCGGAACAACTGAAGGTTCTGCTTGATGCCCTGATGGAGAATTTTGGATGTGAAGATCTTGCTGAGTTTACGATCGAAGCAGGAAGACCGGACAGTATCACCAGAGAGAAACTGATGATGATACGCAATTATCCAATCACAAGAATTTCAGTAAATCCGCAGACAATGAATCAGGAAACTCTCGATATCATCGGACGCAGACATACAGTCGAAGAAACCAGACAGGCTTTTATGCTGGCACGTGAATGCGGATTTGACAATATTAATATGGATCTGATCGTCGGACTTCCGGGTGAAGATAAGGCAATGGTTGAAAATACACTTGATGAAGTCAGGAAACTTGCACCAGACAGTATTACAGTTCATTCACTGGCGGTGAAGAGGGCCGCAAGACTGAATATATTTAAAGATAAATATCAGGAAATGACCTTTGAAAACAATCAGGAAATTATGGATATGACCATGAAAGCAGCCTACGAATTGGAAATGGGTCCTTATTATCTGTACAGACAGAAAAATATGAAGGGAAATTTTGAGAATGTTGGCTATGCAAAGGTTGACAAAGCCGGGATTTACAATATACTAATTATGGAGGAAAAACAGCCGATCATCGCATTAGGTGCAGGTGGTTCTTCCAAATTGGTCTTTGATCATGGCAAACGCATTGAACGAGTAGAAAATGTTAAAGACGTGACTAATTACATTGACCGTATTGATGAAATGATTGAACGAAAACGTGAGGGTATCAATACCTGGTTATAACAGCAGGAGGTGGACATATTGCAGACAACGCAGGAGGAGAATGCCCGGTCAAATGACAGAATTCTGGGTTTTGATCTGTCTGATGAACTGAAACATGGAATTATTGTTAGTAATCTTGCTTATGCAGTAGCTGCTGAATTAGGAAGAGATGAAGCGTTTTGTTATCAGATGGCGATAGCAGGAATGCTTCATGATATTGGCAAGCTGAAGCTTACCGATTATATCAACGGGCAGGAACATGATCCGCTTCTGATTGAAGAACTGAAATATGTTCGTATGCATTCTTCGCTGGGTTATGAAGAACTGAAAGATCAGGGGTATTCCGATCTGGTACTTCAGAGTATACTGTATCATCATGAAAACTATGATGGTACCGGTTATCCTTCTAATCTCAGAGAAAACAGCATTCCACTGGGAGCCAGAATTCTACGGGTCTGTGATGTCTATGCAGCACTCAGCTCGGACAGACCATACAGAAAAGCATTTGATGTCAGTACAGTGATAGAACTTATGATTGATGAGATCAAAAACTTTGATATGGAAGTATTTCTTGCATTTCAAAGAGTCGTACACAATAACAAATAACAGGAGGTCAGTATGGCATTAAAGAAGAAACCGGTCACCGGTATGAAAGATATTTTACCAAAAGAGATGGAAATTCGTAATTATGTGATGAACATGATTCGTGAAACATATGGAAGATTCGGATTTTCCGCAATCGAAACACCATGTGTGGAACATATCGAAAACCTCAGCAGCAAACAGGGTGGAGAAAACGAAAAACTGATTTTCAAAATTCTGAAACGTGGAGAAAAACTGAAACTTGATACAGCAGAGTGCGAAGCTGACCTGGTAGATTCCGGACTTCGTTATGATCTGACAGTACCTCTTTCCAGATATTATTCCAACAATGCAAGTCAGCTTCCGGCACCTTTTAAAGCACTGCAGATGGGCAATGTATGGAGAGCTGACCGTCCTCAGAGAGGTCGTTTCCGTCAGTTTATGCAGTGTGATATTGATATTCTGGGAGAGTCAACTTATCTTGCTGAAATTGAACTTGTAATGGCTACAACAACACTGCTTGGCAAACTGGATTTCCACAACTTTACAATCCGTATCAATGACAGAAAGATCCTGAAAGCTATGGCACAGTACAGTGGCTTCCCGGAAGAAAGCTTTGATACTGTATTTATCATTCTGGACAAAATGGACAAGATCGGTCTTGAAGGAGTTGCAGAAGAACTCGAAAAAGAAGGATTCAGCAAAGAAAGCATTGATACTTATCTTGGAATGTTCAAAGAAATTGCATCAGATATCGAAGGTGTTCGTTACTGCAAAGAAAAATTAAGTGATGTTCTGGATCCGAAGGTGGCAGAAGATCTGGAGACCATAATCACAGCAGTAGATTCCGTGAAGAACGCAGATTTCAAGATTTCTTTTGATCCGACTCTGGTTCGTGGAATGTCCTACTATACAGGTCCGATCTTTGAAATCGCAATGGACGAGTTCGGTGGATCTGTTGGCGGTGGCGGACGTTATGATGAAATGATCGGTAAATTTACCGGACAGAATACATCTGCCTGTGGATTTTCCATCGGATTTGAAAGAATCGTTATGCTGCTTCTGGAAAGAGGTTATGAGATTCCGACAAGTGCAGCTAAGAAAGCATACCTGATTGAGAAAAATATGCCGGCAGACAAGCTTCTTCCAATTCTGAAACAGGCAGAAGAAGAACGCAAAAACGGTGTTCAGGTAAATATTTCTATTATGAAGAAAAACAAAAAATTCCAGAAAGAACAGATGATGACAGAAGGATACACAGAATTTGTAGAATTCTTCAACAAATAATATAATGCTTCAAAAGGAGAAAAATCATGGCTGAGAGTATGAAAGGTCTGCACAGAACATGCCGCTGTGCAGAAGTAACAAAAGATATGGTTGGCAGCAAAATAACTCTGATGGGTTGGGTACAGAAATCACGTAACAAAGGTGGCCTTGTTTTTACAGACCTTCGTGACCGTTCCGGTATCATGCAGATCATTTTTGAAAATGGAAGCATCGATCAGGAAGGCTTCGAAAAAGCAGGTAAACTCAGAAGCGAATTTGTAATCGCAGTTACCGGTACTGTTGAGAATCGTGGAGGAGCTGTAAACGAAAATCTTGCAACAGGTGCACTTGAGCTTCGCGCAGAATCTCTTCGTATTCTGGCTGAATCTGATGTTCCGCCTTTCCCGATTGAAGAGAACAGCAAGACAAAAGATGAAATCCGTCTGAAATATCGTTATCTTGACCTGAGAAGACCAGATCTGCAGAGAAATCTGATGATGAAGAGCAAGGTTATGATGCTGACCCGTAAATTCTTTACAGAGGAAGGATTCCTTGAAGTAGAAACACCGATGCTTGGTAAGAGTACACCGGAAGGTGCAAGAGATTACCTTGTACCATCCAGAATCCATCCAGGTTCTTTCTACGGACTTCCACAGTCTCCACAGCTTTACAAACAGCTTCTGATGTGTTCCGGGTATGATCGCTACATTCAGATTGCACGCTGCTTCCGTGATGAAGACCTTCGTGCAGACCGTCAGCCGGAATTTACACAGATCGATATGGAGCTTTCTTTCGTAGATGTAGATGATGTTATCGACGTAAACGAAAGATTCCTTGCATATCTCTTTAAAGAAGTCCTTGACGTTGATGTTAAGCTTCCAATTCAGAGAATCACATGGCAGGAAGCAATGGATCGTTTTGGTTCTGATAAACCGGATATGCGTTTCGGTATGGAACTGCATGATGTAAGTGATGTTGTCAAAGACTGTGAATTTGTTGTATTCAAAGGTGCCCTGGAAGCCGGCGGAAGTGTTCGTGGTATCAATGCAGAAGGTCAGGGAGGAATGCCTCGTAAAAAAATCGACAAGCTTGTTGATTTTGCTAAAACTTACGGAGCAAAAGGCCTTGCATATATTGCAATCGCAGAAGACGGAACACGCAAATCTTCTTTTGCAAAATTCATGACAGAAGAAGAAATGAATGCACTTATTGCAGCTATGGATGGAAAACCGGGAGATCTGCTTCTCTTTGCTGCAGATAAGAATAAAGTAGTTTATGATGTTCTTGGAGCACTTCGTGTAGAACTTGCAAAACAGATGGAACTTCTTGACAAGAATGAATATCGTTTTGTATGGGTAACAGAATTCCCGCTTCTTGAGTGGAATGAAGAAGAAAACCGTTATACAGCAATGCATCATCCGTTCACCATGCTGATGGATGAAGATATTCCGCTGATTGAAAGTGGAGATCTTGGAAAAATCCGTGCAAAAGCATATGATATTGTACTGAATGGTAATGAAATCGGTGGTGGTAGTGTTCGAATCCACCAGAATGATATTCAGGAAAAAATGTTCGAGATGCTTGGATTTACTAGAGAAGCTGCTTATGAACAGTTCGGATTCCTTCTGAATGCATTCAAATACGGAGTTCCGCCTCACGCAGGACTGGCTTATGGTCTTGACCGTCTTGTGATGCTGATGGCAAAAGTTGACAGTATCCGTGACGTTATCGCATTCCCGAAGGTAAAAGATGCATCCTGTCTGATGACAGAATCTCCGAGTGTGGTAAGCAATCAGCAGCTTGAAGAGCTTGGACTTGAAAAAGCACCGGAAGAGACTGAAGAATAAATTAAATAAAAAACTGCTGTCCATTGTGGCAGCAGTTTTTTATTGCATTAATATAGGTTATTCAGATACCGGCGAACTGCTCAGAGTTCCAAAAATCGCATTTCCGATAGATGTATTACTGTCCTGAAGCTTCCAGGAAACACCATCATTAGTAAGATGGAAAACGGCAGAAGTTTTTCGGGTTGCAGTATTGGATTTGATATTTGTCAGAAGAAGCTGAAGAGATTTTTCATAACGTTTGGTTGAACCATCAATAACAGCATCTGCAGAATTCAGATAAGTTTCCTGCTCGGCCTGATATGCAGTGAGGATTGCATTACTGTCAAAGGTGGTAATTTCTGTCTGGATGGAGGCAGTATAGCTTTCTTCATTACAGCCGGTAATTTCAAAATCAAAATTCTGATGGAACTGTTCTACCAGAGCAGTCGCGATAGAATTCTTATCTGTATCAGAAGAACTGAACAGACTTTCGATGCCGAGATAATTTCCAAGCTGCTTAGTATCCATTGTCTTAAGTGTGGTTAAATAGATTGTTAATGTTTCCTCAGGAGAGAGAAGATCATTATCAGACAGATAAGTCATGAGACCGCCGACAAGATCATTTTCGAGAGAATGTGAACGGATGATTTCCCATTCTTCCTTGTCTCTGCCTGTGTTATGAAGCTTCACTGAGCATTCACGATCTACTGTATCGTAAGTATTCTCTTTTAATAGTTTATCCAGCAGCAGATAGCGTTCTTCCATAGAATCAGTAGTTTCTTCTGTGGTTGCGTTGTCGCTGGCAGCAGCGTTGATAATTGCATTTTGCAGAGATGCTTTATTGTAATCTTCAGCAAGAGAATATGCATCAATGGTGGATAAACGAAGAGTTGCAGTAGCCTCGTTGGTGTCATTGTCGACGTCAATATTCAGAATTTTATAATCGAAATTCTGAAAGAAGAGAGAAAAAACTTCTTTTACTTCTGGTGAAAGTTTGACTTCTTCGGTTGCGTCGGGGAAAAGTTCCTTGTAGGATACATACTTCCGGGCTGCATCAGTATCCAGATTTTTCAGTAGATCCAGTTCATTTGTGATAACTGCCTGTACATCTGTTTTATCTACGTGGGAACAGGCGGTCAGGCATGTGACTGCCAGAAGAATCAGAAGAACAGGAAGCAGAGCCTTGGCGATCTTCATAAGTATCTTTCCTTTCAAAAATAATCCCTTATATTTTATCAGATTAGCGAAAAAATGTCAAAAAACGGTATTCTGTACGGTTGTGCTTAATATTTATGAAAATACTGTGAAAAGCCAGCGGATTCTGTACAACTCTTTTAATTTCAGAAGTAATCTGTTATGATATAAAAGTTAAAAAGTGTTACTGCTCACAGTAACTAAAAAAGTAGCTTTTACAAAGCAGACAGCTGAATAGTGTACCATAAAAGTCAGATATGGTTACTGTTAAAGGAAGAGACAGTATATGGGAATGTCTGAACTGACAGGAGGAAACACAAATTTATGAAAAAGCGTATTTTAATCCTTCTAGGGATATTGATAATTGGAGGCGGTGCCGCAGGGGCCTGCTGGAAAATGGGAGTATTTGGACAGCAGGAAACGAGCGGAGATGCTGTATATGTAACTAAGATCAGCGACCTTACCGGACAGACGACTGGAGTATCAAATCGTTATGCCGGTGTTGTGGAACCACAGGAAACAGTTTCCGTAGGGCTCGAAAGTGGAAGAAATGTCAAGAAGGTCGAGGTCAAAACAGGAGACCAGGTTAAAAAGGGGCAGCTTCTTTTTGAATATGATCTGAGCAGTATTCAGGAAAATCTGGAAGAAGCGCAGCTGGAACTGGATCGTCTCAAGAACGAAGCAAGCAGTCTGAATGAACAGATTGCGACACTGGAAAAAGAGAAGAAAAAAGCAAATCAGGATAATCAGCTCTCTTATACAATTGAAATTGAAACAAATAAAATGAACCTCAAGAAAAACGAATACAGTCAGAAAAGCAAACAGGCTGAAATTGACAAGCTTCAGAGTGCTACCGGAAATACGGAAGTCAGAAGTTCCATCGATGGTGTCATTCAGAAGATCGATACATCAAAGATTACTACAGATGACAGTACAGACAGCAGTATGGATGACAGCGTGGATGATACTTATTCAGACAGCAGCAGTGGGAGTGACAGTAATAATGCTTTCATTACAATCCTGAGTACAGGAGCATACCGGATCAAGGGAACGATCAACGAGCTGAATATAAACAGTATTGTTGAAGGTGAACCGGTGATTATCCGATCACGTGTAGACAGTAATAAGACATGGAAAGGAACCATGGGAACGATCGACAAAGACAGTGCAACTACCAGCAACAGCAGCAACAGTTATTTTGGAATGACTGACAGCAGTGATTCGCAGACAAATACCAGTACATATCCGTTTTATGTAAATCTGGAATCGTCAGAAGGCCTGATGCTTGGTCAGCATGTTTATATTGAACTGGATGAAGGTCAGGACAGCCAGAAAGCAGGTGTCTGGATCAGCGAAGTTTATATTATGGATGCGGAGACTGACAGTCCGTATGTTTGGGCTGCTGATAAGGATAATAAGCTGGAAAAACGCAGTGTGATTCTGGGACAGTATGATGAAGATCTGGGAGAATATGAGATCGCAGATGGACTTACGAAAGACGACTGTATTGCATATCCGTCAGAAGTTCTGACAGAGGGAATGGCGACAACAACAAATATCGATGAAGCCATGGATACGAATAATGTAGATATGGAGCCTCTGGATGACGGCAGCGTTGATGATGATGCATCCTATGATGACAGCAGCTTTGACGATGATACATCTTATGATGATTCAGAACTTGATGGCGTAAGTGAATATGAAATGAGTGATGATGGAACTGTTATTGATGATCCGGAAGCAATAGATGACAGTATTATGGAAGATGAAAATCTGGTGCCGATGGAGGGAGATACGGAGGAAGCACAATGATCTTAGAGTTAACAGGAATCTACAAGAACTATCAGCAGGGAAAAATGAGCGTTCCGGTATTGAAAGATGTCAATTTCTCTATGGAAGAGGGAGAATATGTTGCAATCATGGGACCTTCCGGATCCGGCAAGACCACACTTATGAATATTATTGGGTGTCTGGATAAACCGACAGAAGGACGTTTCCTTCTGGACGGACAGGATATTCTTAACTGTTCTGAAAATGATATGTCCGATATCCGTCTTAACAAAATTGGTTTCGTTTTTCAGAGTTTTCATCTTCTCCCAAGACAGTCTGCACTTGCAAATGTAGAACTGCCATTGAATTATGCAAAAGTTCCTAAGAAAGAGAGACGTGAGCGTGCCCTGAAAGCACTGGAAAGAGTCGGGCTTGCTGACCGTGTGGATTTTCAGCCAAATCAGCTTTCCGGAGGTCAGATGCAGAGAGTCGCAATTGCAAGGGCAATTGTGAATAATCCGAAACTTCTTCTGGCAGATGAGCCAACAGGAGCACTCGACAGTAAGTCAGGAGCTCAGGTCATGGAACTTTTTCAGAAACTGAATGATGAGGGGGTAACGGTTCTGATGATCACCCATGATCCGGATATAGCAGCACATGCGAAACGTGTTGTAATGATCCGTGATGGTGAACTGAAGGAAAAAGAGGTGAAATAGCGAATGAAGAAAAAAATCATCATAGGTATTCTGATCGCAGCTCTTATTGCAGGTGGTTCAGCAGGCGGTGCAGTTTATTACAAAAAATCTCATCAGAAGACGGTATCGGTAGTCAGTGTTGACAGTCTGGCAGGCCAGTATTATATGGACGATACGAACCTGGAGGGAAATATCGTGACCAGTGCTGTGCAAAATGTAAGTGTTGACAAAGATATGATTATCAAGGATGTTTACGTTTCCAGCGGTGATGCAGTAAAAAAGGGCGATAAGTTAATGTCTTTTGATATGACGCTTGTGCAGATGGAACTGAACATTGCAAAGCTGAAACAACAGCAGCAGGAGCAGCAACTGAATAAGGCAGTGAATCGTCTGAACAGTCTTAAGAATGGCGGAAAGATTGAAGAGAGTGACGGAGAGGTGCCTGATGATACCGGAAGTGATACAGATACAGAAAGCGGCATGGATAATGAGGTGGCTTCTTCAGGAACCAGTATGAATGGAAGATATCTTGCGGCTGCCATAAATCCTGTTTTAGCGACAGCACTGGAGACTGTTGAGGCAGAAGCAGAAGAAGTGGGTGCAGAAGCCACTACACAGAATCAGGAAACGGAAGAGAAGACAGACGGAAGTACAGATGAAAATCAGAATCCTTCAGAGAATAGTACTGAGAATAATACAGAGGACAATTCAGATGTATCGGTCGATTTTACGGATTCCGGTACAGAAGATACGGATTCAGTGATTGTTGAGGAAGAACCGTCAGATGATGATCAGAATAATAATTTTGAGTCTGGTGATGACGATAACAATCAGCAGGATGAAGACGACACCGGAGATGAAGAGAATGAACAAAACAAAGATCTGACGGACGGAAATCCTATGTTTTATCAGGTTCTGGAAAGAGAAACAGAGCCATATGCAGGTACAGGAACAGAGGATGATCCATTTGTTTTCCTCTGCAGCTCTGCCAAAGGCTATGTGACTGTCAAAGGTTCCTTCCTGAATAAAATGGCAGGGTATGAGCCGGATGGAACAAAAGAAGAGGGTGTAGATGGATACTGGTATCTTCTTGAGTTCCATGAAAATGACACGATTTCAAATATGCTTGACCGTAAAGAATCCTGCAGTGGATATTATCTCGTAGATGGAAGTTTGCTTGAGGATGTAGTACCGGATACTTCAGAAGTTGAGTTTTCTCTGGATGGAGCATCTCATTATGAACCAGAGACACCGCCGGATGATGGTGGCGGAGGAGATGCCGGTGGGGATGATTCGTCTTCGATATCACGAGAGGATGCCATCAAAACACAGCAGAACAAAATTGCGAGTCTGAAGCTGGATATCAGAGAGAGCAAACTGAATATCAGTAAGCTGGAGAAAAAAGTTAAAAAAGAAGTAATATACAGCAAGCTGGAAGGAACAGTTGCAACGGTTGGTGATCCGGTGACTGGAACCTCTGACGGAAATTACTTTATGACAATCAAAAGTAAAGAGGGTTATTATGTAAAAGGACAGGTCAGCGAACTGATGCTGGATCAGATAAAAGAGGGGACTGTTCTGAACTGTTCTACGCAGAATGCATCTTTCGATGCCGAGGTTGTAGATGTTTCGGAATATCCGGTATCCGGTGACAGTTACTGGGGAAATGGAAATCCAAATGTGTCCTATTATACGTACATTGCAACAATTCCGGATAAAACCGTAAAAGTTTCTGATGAAGACTGGCTTACTATTTCTCTTACAAACAGTACAGAAACCAAGGGGATTGTGCTGGACAAAGCTTTTGTACGATCAGAGAACGGAGTCAGCTATGTATATAAAGATGACAATGGTGTGCTGAAAAAACAGGTACTCAAGGTTGGCGGAAATGTAAATGGTGGCTATAGTGTATTGATAACAGGTGGGATCACAAGAGATGATAAGATCGCTTTCCCATATGGTGATACGGTGAAAGAAGGCGCAAAGACACAAGAAGTTTCTTCCAGTGAGTTCTACGGATACTAGAAAGGTGGTATTTTATGATTGAAAATATGAGGATATCCATTCAGGGGATCTGGTCTCATAAAATGCGATCTTTTCTGACTATGTTGGGTATCATTATAGGTATTGCTTCGATTATAGCAATCGTTTCTACAATTAAAGGAACGAGTGAACAGATTAAAGAGGATCTGATTGGAGCCGGAAATAATACAGTTTCCGTAAATCTGAATTATGGTGACAGTGCTTATGATCCGGAATATGGAATGACGGACGGAACAGAACCTCCACTTATTACAGATCAGCAAAAAGAAGATGTCATGAATCTGGAACATGTAAAGAATGCAACTTTTTTTTACAGCAGGACATATTCCAGCAGTGTATATTATCAAAATACCAGCTTTCAGGGTGGAAGCATCTATGGCATTGATATGAATTATATGGATACATGTGGATATATGGTCAGAACCGGACGTGGTTTTATTCAGAAGGATTACGATGAAATGCGAAAAGTTGTTCTGGTTGACAGCAATGCGGCAGATAATCTTTTTGCAGGAGAAGATCCGGTAGGTAAAACAATTGAGATTGGTTCAGAACCGTTTACAGTTGTCGGTGTTATTCAGCAGAAGGATGATTATCAGCCGAATATCAACAGTATTGATGAATATTATGAGTATTATCAGACGATCATGGGTTGTGTGATGATTCCGAACCGCTGCTGGCCAATGGCATTCAAATTCGATGAACCGGAGAATGTAGTGATCAAGGCTGATTCTACAGACACGATGAGTTCAGCAGGAAATGCAGTGGCAGAGATTCTGAATCAGGGAATCAATACCAATACATCCAAATATAAATATAAAGCTGATGATGTTATGCAGAAGGTCAAGAATCTTCAGAAACTCAGCGAGAGTACAAATACGCAGCTGATCTGGATCGCAAGCATCTCGTTGCTGGTAGGAGGCATCGGTGTTATGAACATCATGCTGGTATCTGTTACAGAAAGAACCAGAGAGATCGGACTGAAAAAAGCAATCGGCGCAAGGAAAAAAGTAATACTGCATCAGTTTCTGACTGAGGCATCCATGCTGACGAGCATTGGAGGTGTGATCGGTGTGATCGTGGGAATTGCGTTGTCCAAGGTGGTTTCGCAGTTGTCAGGAGCACCTACCGCGATCAGCATTCCTGCAATCATTGGTTCCGTACTGTTTTCTACACTGATCGGTGTGATCTTTGGATTACTTCCATCAGTTAAGGCGGCAGACCTGAATCCAATTGATGCATTAAGAAGTGAATAAAAGAGTCTGAGAGAAGAAAGAGATTGAATTTTATTTCAGTTTGAGATAATATTTGATCTCTTTTTTTTATGTTGCACGGGTCATTTTTATATTTTTAATTGAGATACAATAAAAAATGTGCTAAACTATAATCAATATGCAATGATTCAGATATTGACATATAGACCAAAATACATGAGGAGATGCATGCAGTATGGGAAAAATTGCGATTGTAACAGACAGCAATAGTGGCATCACGCAGGAGGAAGGAAGAAAACTGGGGATTTCTGTTCTGCCAATGCCTTTTTATATTAACGAAATAATGTATCTGGAGGGAATTACACTTTCTCAGGAAGAATTTTATGAACGTCTGAAAAATGACGAGCCGATTTCCACATCTCAGCCAAGTCCGGGTGAGGTTTGTGGATTATGGAAAAATCTGCTGGAAGAATATGATGAGGTGGTCCACATTCCAATGTCCAGTGGCCTCAGTGCCTCCTGTGATACAGCGACAATGCTTGCCAGAGATTTTGAGGGCAGAGTGCAGGTAGTAAATAATCAGAGAATTTCTGTTACACAGCGTCAGTCTGTACTTGATGCAATTACATTAAAAAATGCAGGAAAGAGTGCTGCAGAGATTAAAGCGAAACTGGAAGAAGAAAAGCTGGAATCCAGTATTTATATTACGCTTGAGACTTTGAAATACCTGAAAAAAGGTGGTCGTATTACTCCGGCTGCCGCCGCTATAGGAACGGTTCTGAATCTGAAACCGGTTCTTCAGATCCAGGGAGAAAAGCTTGATGCTTATTCCAAGGTACGTGGTAAGAAACAGGCGAAGCGAGTTATGCTGAAAGCAATACAGGAAGACTGGAATACACGCTTTAAGGCATATGCAGAAGCTAGTGAAATGTGTCTTCAGATGGCATACGCAGGAAACAGGGAAGAAGCAGAAGAATTCAGGAAAGAAGTTGAGGCAGTATTCCCGGGAATGGACATCCAGATGGATCCTCTTTCACTGAGTGTTGCATGCCATATCGGACATGGTGCCCTGGCGATTGCCTGCTCAAAGAAAGTAACTGTATAGAATAAGGAGTCAGAAGAATGAAAAAACTTATGGAACAGATGGCAGAAGAACTTGCTTCTGCATTTGAAAAAGCTGGTTATAATCCGGAGTATGGTAAAGTTACCATTTCCAACAGACCGGATTTATGTGAGTTTCAGTGTAATGGAGCTATGGCGGGAGCCAAGGCTTACAAAAAAGCTCCATTCATGATCGCGGATGATGTGGTTGCCTTTTTAAAGGACAGCCAGATCTTTTCCACGGTGGAAGTTGTTAAACCAGGATTTATCAATCTCAGAGTAAAAGAAGAGTTTCTTGCAGATTATATGAAAGAAATGGCTGCAGATCCGAAATATTCTGTAAAGACGGCTGAACAGCCAAAGACAATCGTAATTGATTATGGCGGACCGAACGTTGCGAAACCTCTTCACGTAGGACATCTTCGTTCTGCAATTATCGGAGAGAGTATTAAACGAATCGGACGTTTTGTAGGACATAAAGTAATCGGTGATGTACATCTGGGAGACTGGGGTCTTCAGATGGGTCTTATCATCACAGAACTGAAACATCGTAAGCCGGAGCTGGTTTATTTCGATGATACTTATGAAGGTGAGTATCCGAAGGAAGCTCCATTTACAATCAGTGAACTGGAAGAAATTTATCCATGTGCAAGTGGAAAATCCAAAGAAGACGAAGCATATCGTAATGAAGCTCTGGAGGCAACTCATCAGCTGCAGCAGGGTAAATCAGGTTACATGGCACTGTGGAATCACATTATGCAGGTATCCGTTACAGACCTGAAGAGAAACTATGATAATCTGAATGTTTCTTTTGATCTGTGGAAAAAAGAATCTGACGCACAGCCGTATATCCCGGATATGATACAGCAGATGAAAGACCAGGGATTTGCATATGAAGATCAGGGTGCACTGGTTGTAGATGTCAAAAAAGAGGATGATACCAAGGAGATTCCGCCATGTATGCTTCTTAAATCAGACGGAGCATCTCTGTATACAACAACAGACCTTGCTACAATTGTGGAACGTGTGAAACTGTTTGATCCGGATGAGATCCTTTATGTAGTAGACAAACGTCAGGAACTTCATTTTATCCAGGTATTCCGTTGTGCAAGAAAGACAGGACTGGTGAAACCAGAAACTGAGCTTTCCTTCCTGGGCTTCGGTACCATGAATGGTAAAGACGGCAAGCCGTTTAAGACAAGAGAAGGCGGCGTTATGCGTCTTGAAAATCTGATCGCAGACATCGATGAGGAAATGTTCCATAAGATTGTCGAAAACAGAAGTGTAAAAGAACAGGATGCAAGAGAGACTGCAAAAATCGTAGGGCTTTCTGCAATCAAATATGGTGATCTCTCAAACCAGGCAACCAAAGATTATGTATTTGACATAGATCGATTCACATCCTTTGAGGGAAATACCGGTCCGTACATCCTTTATACAATTGTTCGTATCAAATCAATTCTTAACCGTTATAAAGAAGAAGGCGGAAACCCTGAGGCAGGAGAAATCCTTGCAGCCGTTAATGCAAGCCAGAAGAATCTTATGCTGGAACTGACCAAATTCGGAAGCACTATTGAGAACGCATTCGAAGAAAAAGCACCACATAAGATCTGCGCATACATTTATGAAGTATCCAATGCTTTCAACAGCTTTTATCATGAGACTAAGATCCTCAGCGAAGAGAATCAGGCACAGAAAGAATCCTTCCTGAAGCTCCTTGGCCTTACAAAGGATATTCTTGAGACAAGCATTGACCTTCTTGGTTTCTCTGCTCCTGAGAGAATGTAAAACAGTAAATATTAAAGGGGAACAGTACTGCGAGTATTTGTGCAGTCTGCTCTCCTTTTTGTATATCAGGACAGGTTCAGGCAGGAGAGTTTTAAGAAAAATTTTACTATTTCCTGTTTCATTTTATGTTATACTTGTTTTTATAAAATTCTAACGGCTGGAGTTCTCCAACCGAATCCCATCTACAGAAGATAATCGAATATTGAACAGTGAAAGGAGCGATACTTTATCGAATTGACAGGAATTATATTAAAAGGACGATACTGTATTGTCGAACAGATTGGAAAAGGCGGTGAAGGCTCCATGTATCTCGCACGTGATCTGGAGCTGGGAGTTTTCCGGGCAGTAAAAGAACTGCCGATCAGCAGCAGACGGGAAGCAAGACTGCTTCGACTTCTTGAGCATCCGCTTTTTCCCAAAATGATTGATTATGTCGAGAGAGAACAGTTTTGTTATATTGTAATGGAATACATACGTGGAAAATCGCTGGAACAATATATTCAGACAGGAAACGTTTTTTCAATTGAACAGATCCTCCATACAGGAGAGGCAATTTTGCAGGCACTGGAATATCTGCATTCCAGGAAACCCGCAATTTTTTATGGCGATCTGAAACCCGCAAATCTTATGCTGGCAGATCAGGGACGCTTATATATGGTGGATTTTGGAAGTGCCGTTTTTTCGTACAGTGCCCTATATAAAGAAACAAAAGGAACCAGAGGATATGCGGCTCCGGAACAGATGCAGGGAAGCATAAGTGCAGAAAGTGATTTTTTTGCATTGGGAAAAACTCTGGAAAGGCTGTGCGGAAAAAGGAAGCTTCTGTATCTGCTGAAATGTCCGCAATTGGGACTGTTTATTATGAAATGCTGCCAGCCTGAAGCAGAAAAAAGATGGAAAAGTGCTTCAGAAGCCCGCAAAGAATTACAGAAAATACATCCTTTACATATAACGCTGAAATCCGTACTGATTCCGTTATCAGCAGCGCTGACAGCAGTGGTAATTGCATTGAGCGTCGGATTCGGAGAACAAAAACTGCCGGAACTGTCGCAGAGTCTGACGATGGTCACAGCAGAGTATTTTCGTATGGAATACAGAAGCGGATCAGAAATTATGAAAAAAAAGATAAATGATCGGATAGAAAATAAGCTGCAAAAGCTGCAGAAGGTTTATCAGGCAGCGGAAGAACAGATACGGATACTGGAGCTTCTGGCATGGAACGGAGAACTTGCAGACAGGGCTGACCGTGCAGAATTATATTATCGGCAATTACTGACTTATGAACCGGAGTATACCAAAGGATATCTGGAATATGGAATGTTTTTGTGCAGGCAGGCCAGATACCAGGAAAGCAGAGCAGTTTACAGGCAATGGAAGAGCAGAGGACAGGAAAAGAACTTAAAGATTTCTGATGAGATGTCTGCTGCATGGAAACAATGGCAAAAGGAGGCTGGAATTACTCTTGGAAGGAAAAAAACATCTTTTATGGATGATGAGTCTGGTCATTTCTCTAAATACAGCAAATGCAGTCGTTCGTGCATCTGAATTCGGAGGATTTGATATTTCGACAGGGACAGGTGAGTTTGAAGGTGACTGGTCTGACTGGGATGATGAACCAGAATCACCGATGCCAGAAGAGAAAGAAAACAATGATTATGCAGAAGAAGTCCGAAATTACGGACAGAATATGTATGACTCCGCGTCTGATGATGGATACTACGAAAATCATACAGAACAGAACTGGGATGTGGCAGATGAACCGGAATTTCCTGGAACAGAAGATACGTCAAATGTATCAGATTCAGGTGGGATAAAAAATGAAACGCCAAGGGTACAGGGAACAGAACGAACAGAAAATGAATCGATGGATGTTACAGAAGATACACCTACACCGGAGCCAACGCCAGAGCCGACGCCTACACCTACACCAGTACCTGTATTTACGGAAGTGCCTCAGACAGAAGTCAGCAAAATAACAGAATATAACGAAGAATATCGACTGCCACCCACAGAATGCCTGCAGAAGATGCGCTTGTTTTACAGTAAGAGTGAATTGGGAAAAGGAGAAAATGCAGAAATCTGTTTAAACACGAACATAGTACAGATGATTTTAAGTGTACGTATAAACGGACATGAAAAAGCATGGAGATCCGAGAATGGAGTCCTGAAGATTGAAGGATTGGAAGAAGAAAAGAATTTACTGGAACTTGCACTCATGATTCCGAAAGATTTGACGTGGACGGAAAGTGAAAAGAATGTTATACTGGCTTATAATATTTTCTGATCACAAAAACTGCCTGTAAACAGCAGGTGTTTTGTTTACACACGTTAACGGAGGAAGTATGTATAAGGCTATTTTATTTGATCTTGATGGTACCCTGACTGAATCAGGAGAGGGAATCACAAAATGTGTGCAGTATGCACTGGAAAAGCTTGGAAAACCAGAATCGGATCTTAAGAAACTGGAAGTTTTTATCGGGCCGCCTCTGATGGAACAGTTTATGAAATACGCAGGACTGGATGAGGAAACGGCACGCAGAGCTGTGGAGTATTACAGAGAACGTTATTCAACAACTGGCATATTTGAAAACCGACCATATCCGGGAGTGAAAGAGATGCTCCAGGAACTGAAACGGAAGAAATATCTTCTGGCAGTAGCATCCTCAAAGCCGGAATATTTTGTAAAACAGATATTGGATTATTTCCATCTGACAGAATATTTCGATGAAATTGTCGGAAGTGAACTGAATGGATCAAGAACCAACAAAACAGAGGTGATTGAGGAAACACTCAGACGTCTTGGCCTGGACAAACACCGCGAACAGGTGATCATGGTCGGAGACAAAGAGCATGATGTCCTTGGGGCAAGAGCAGCAGGACTTGAGTGTGTTGCTGTTTCCTATGGCTATGGAACAGAGGAAGAGCTTACTGCAGCACAGCCTTTGCAGACAGTTTCCTCAACCGAGGAAATTCAGGATTTTTTCGCCTGAGCCCCCGGCGCAGACAGTCGCATATCCACCAGATCTGGCGAGTGATATATCCATGTGGAATTCATTTTCTGATCGCACAGATCATTGGGAGTGCAGGTATGCTGCTGCTCATGAAATATGGCGGGGGAACAAATTCGTATTATGATAATGCAATTCTGTTTACGGGTCTGACCGGAATAATTGCCATGCTTCCGTGCCTGTGGTTTTACAGTCGGGACAGATCCGCAAGAAAAATTGGAGGAATGGTGTCTTCTCAGCGACAATGGAAACTGAAAATTTCAGAAATTGTGTTATTGCTGGGAATGGGAGCTGCTTTTTCGCAGTTTGCCAATATGCTGGTCGGCATTCTTCAATCTCTTTTAAATTATACGGAATATCAGGAAACGATGGATCAGCTGATGGCAGGTAAAGGAATGTGGTTTCTGATTCTTTGTATGGGACTCATTGCACCACTGGCAGAAGAAATTGTGTTTCGCTGGCTGATCTATCTCCGGCTCAGAGATTATATGAAGATGGGGAAGGCTGTCGTGATCTCCGGTCTTATGTTTGGCATCTATCATGGTAATCTGGTGCAGGCTGTTTATGCTTCGCTTCTTGGCATGGCATTTGCGTATTTTCTTGATATCAGTGGTTGTCTGTGGAGTAGTGTGCTGCTTCATATAGGCGCGAATGTATGGTCCCTGATTTCACCGGATCTGTACACATGGATCATGGATAAGTATCCGGCTGCAATTCTGACCATGTTGTTTCTCCTGATGGTTGTATTGATTTTCGGTTGTTATTATTTCATAAAAAGAGCAGAGGGCAGGACAAAGCGCGTTTTGTAGAAAAATATAAAGAAAATTTACAGGGAAAAGCTTTCAGATAAAAAATGTCTGGGAGCTTTTTCTTAATATATGATGAAATTAAGAGAAATTTTATAATTGAAATATTGTAGTATGGTAAAAAATATGATATTCTAAGTGTATTAAAACAGTTAATACACTATATACACTATTTGCACAAACGATATTAGCGTTGAAAGGAGGGGCAATGATTATCTTGGATTATCAGGACAGACGTCCGATTTATGAACAGATCACAGAGAAGTTCCGGACACTGATCTATCAGGGAGCACTGCCGGCAGAATCCCGACTTCCGTCTGTACGCCAGCTGGCTATGGAATTGTCGATCAATCCGAATACGATTCAGAGAGCATATATGATGTTGGAGCAGGAGGGACTGATCTATCCTGTAAAGGGAAAGGGAAACTTTGTTGCAGATACACATAAGATTCTGGAGAGAAGCCGGGAAGATTTTTGCAGAGAATTTCAGGAACTGGTTAAACGCGGCGTGCATACAGGCGTGACGAAAGAGGAAATGATGAGACTGGTTCAGGAGAGTTGTGAGGAGGAAGAGGGATGATAGAGATAAAGAAGTGCAGTAAATCGTTTGGTTCACTGCAGGCAGTCAATAAGGTCTCGCTCGATATTGGAGAAAGAGAAGTCTTCGGGCTTGTAGGAAGTAACGGAGCGGGAAAGAGTACACTTCTTCGTATGGCCGCAGGAATTCTGAAACCCGACGAAGGAAATATAATGATTGATGATATGCCGGTATTTGATAATGACAGAGCGAAAGAACTGGTTTTTTATATATCCGATGACTGTTATTTTCCGGCAAATTATACGGCAATGGACATGGCCAGGTTCTATCAGCTGTATTATCCGAAACTTGAAATACAGAGATTTCAGAAGCTGATGCGGCAGTTTCAGCTGGATGAAAAACGCAAGGTGAACAGCTTTTCAAAAGGAATGAAAAAACAGCTGATGGTGCTTCTGGGAATCAGTGCGGGAACAAAATATCTTCTCTGTGACGAAACATTTGACGGACTTGATCCGGTAGTGAGACAGGGGGTAAAAAGTCTCTTTGCAGCTGAGATCATGGGAAGAGAGTTTACACCGGTTCTGGCTTCTCATAATCTGCGTGAACTTGAAGATATCTGTGATCATGTAGGCCTTCTGTATCAGGGAGGAATGCTTTTGAGCAGGGACCTGGAAGATATGAAATTTCATATTCATAAGGTTCAGTGTGTATTTACAGATAAGAAACAGGAGGAGGCATTAAAAAAGGAACTGGATGTATTAAAAATAGACCACCAGGGATCACTTGTAATGTTTACCGCAAGAGGAACGAGAGCAGAGATCATGGCTAAGATACAGCAAAAAAATCCATTGTTCAGTGAAGTGCTTCCGCTGACTCTGGAAGAAATATTTATCAGTGAAACGGAGGTGGCTGGTTATGAGATCCAGAATATTTTCTTCTAAATACATTAAGACAATTTCAAAAGGACAGATCTGGATACCAGCCTTTATTGCACTTGGATTTCTGCTGGCATTTCCAGTGACCGGCATGGTAAAGCTGAGTTCCTGGAGTGATCTGCAGTACTCAGCCTCGCAGAGTCAGATTTTGTATAATAACCTGTGGAAAGATGGCTTTGTGCTGTCCGGTTTGATTATTGCAGCCATAGCGGCCTTTATAAACAGCGTAAACGGATTTATTTACCTGTACTCTGGTAAAAAAACAGACTATTATCACGGACTTCCGATGAAACGATCAGAAATGTTTCAGGAAAGAATATTTTCAGGATTGGTATATTATCTGATACCATATATTGTTGCAGAATTTCTGATGATCTGCATTGGTG
>NZ_CAKROJ010000018.1 GCF_934372025.1 uncultured Blautia sp. | reverse complement strand
CTGAAAACTTTTTATCGCAGATTTTTCATGCAGCAGTTCAAACGATCCTGTCTGCCGGATGGACCGAAGGTTGGAAGTGTTGCTGTATCTCCGAGAGGAGATCTTCGTATGCCGAGCGATGCATGCGCGACGTTGTGGATGAAAGAACTGGATCAGATTCGTATCTGATTTTATAAGCCAGTTTTTAAGAAACAGGTAATGCTGCCTTGGATACAGTTTCATCAATTGCGTGGATCAGCATCAGTGCAGTGTATTTCTGATCACTGGAATAGTCCAGATTATCCAGTGACTGTTTGGAATAGATCTGGCTGGAGAGAGAGTCAAGTACAGGTTCTACCAGAGGAAACATGGCAGAGGTGCTTTCACTCAGATTGGTCAGATGAATTGCTTTTATCTGAGTCTGATCTACAGTCACTTCCATATCAAATGTATTATTGTTCAGGTGGATAGAAGTTCGGTAAACTCCTGGAATATATTTTGAAACGGCATCGGAAGATGCCGTTTCTGATTTTCCGGAACCAAACATAAGAAACATCAGTACGCCCAGGATCACGAGGAGCAATAAAAAGATTCCTGTATAGATGACTTCTTTCATATGTAAAACGATGATTTTTGTTTTGGAACTCATGGACAGGGCCTCCTATATTATTCAGCAGAACAGTCATTCAGATTCAGTATATCTTATTACAATTCACAGAGATTTATGTTAAATTAATTGAAAGAAATGAAGGAGGGATGTTATGTCGCTTCAGTTTATCATTGGAAATTCCGGCGCCGGAAAATCATACATTGCATATCAGAATGTCATACGCGAAGCAGTCGACCATCCGGGAAAGATGTATTATGTGATCGTACCGGAACAGTTTACGATGCAGACGCAGAAAACACTTGTGGAAATGCATCCACAGAATGGGATTCTGAATATTGATGTTCTGAGTTTTGAGAGACTTGCATACCGCATCTTTGAAGAGGTTGGCGGAGATACACGCAAAGTACTGGAAGAAACCGGAAAGAACATGGTTCTCCAGAAACTGGTACAGGTAAATCAGAAGAAGTTGATATATCTGAAAAATCAGATGAAGAAGCCAGGATATCTGGATGAGGTAAAATCGTTGATTTCAGAGTTTATGCAGTATGAAATCCATGAAGAGGAAATGGACAAAATGCTTGCAGATGCAGAAGATAAACCTCTTTTGCAGATGAAACTCAGGGATGTGGCAATTCTGTATCAGGCTTTTCGGGAATATCTGGCGGATCATTTTATGACAGCAGAAGAGGTGCTGGAGGTATTGGCAAGAGAAATTCCCTTTTCGCAAAAGCTTAAGGGAAGTGTTATTGTGCTTGATGGTTATACTGGCTTTACACCGATACAGCATACGGTCATTCGTGAACTTCTTAAAGTATGTGAACGAATGTCCGTAACGGTTACAATGGATGTAAGAGAGAAACTGTCCGGAAGAGGAAAACCACATGAATTGTTCTATATGAGTCACAGGATGATTCGTTCTCTGGCAGAATTTACAAAGGATATGGATGATCCGATCTGGGTAAAACCAGGAGCGGATTCTCGTTTTGCAGAGAGGCCTGCACTTGCGTTTCTGGAGCAGAATCTGTTTCGTTATCATAGAAAAACTTATGAAGCAGAACAAAATGAGGTACAGATTTTCAGTGCCGGAAATCCACAGAAAGAACTTGAAGAGACTGCAAGAAGAATTTGTCGGCTGGTACGTGAAAAAGAATACAGGTATGGACAGATTGCAGTGATCACAGGAAATCTGGAAGAGTATGGGAGCATAGCAAGATATGTATTTGATGATGCGGGAATTCCTTTTTTTGTGGATGAAAAGCATTCGGTACTTATGAATCCGTTTGTGGAATATCTGCGTGCTGCCCTGGAGATGGTGGTGCAGGGCTTCAGTTACGAAAGTGTTTTTCGTTATCTTCGTTGTGGAATGTCAGATATTTCACGGCATGAAACGGATCTTCTGGAAAATTATGTGATTGCACTGGGGATTCGTGGATTTCAAAAATGGAAGGAGAAATGGGTAAGAATATATCGTGATATGGATCCGGCTTCTGTTATGGAAATCAACCAGATACGTGAACAGTTTACAGAAGAAGTGGGAGATTTTGCAGAAGGATTCTCAGGCAGAAAGAAGACAATAAAGGAGTACAGTAAGTGTTTATATGAGTTTATTGTCAAAAGTCATGTACAGGAAAAACTGAAACAGCAGGAACTGATTTTTAAAAATCAGGGTGATCGTGCAATGGAAAAAGAATACGCACAGATCTATGGAATTGTGATGGAACTGCTTGATAAAATGGTCAGTATTCTGGGCGAAGAAACAGTTTCTCCGGAAGAATTCCGACAGCTTTTTGAAACGGGTATGGCTCAGGCAAAGGTTGCCTTGATTCCACCTGGAATCGATCAGGTTCTGATCGGTGACATGGAAAGAACACGACTGAAAGATGTCAGAACACTGTTCTTTGTTGGTGTGAATGAAGGTTGTATACCGAAGAACACAGAATCAGGTGGTATTCTTACGGAAATGGACAGAGATTTTCTTGACAGCCAGGGAATCGAACTGGCTCCCGGACCAAAAGAACTGATGAATATGCAACGTTTTTATCTTTACCTGAATCTGACAAAACCCTGTGAAAGTCTTTGTCTTTCTTATAGTCAGTCAACTGGTAAGGGAGAAGCAGCAGGGCCGGCTTTTCTGATTCGTACGATACAGATGCTGTTTCCGAATATTCGTACAGAACGGGCAGAAGAACCGGATAATCAACTGAATCTGCTGGAAACACCGAACACCTCTGTAGATTATCTGCTGGAAAATCTGACAGATGAAGAAAAACGTAATAATAATCCGTTGTTTGCTGAGTTATACAGCTGGTATCTGAATAGTCCGAAATATCGTACAATGACAGAAAGACTGAGAGATGCAGCTTTTCTTTGTAAACCGACAGATCAGATCAGCAAAAGTGTGGCGAAAGCTCTTTATGGAGAGGTGTCACCGAATGGCGCAACGAGACTGGAACGCTTCTCAGCGTGTGCATTTGCACATTTTCTGAAATATGGACTTGAAATAACAGAACGTGCAGAATATGAATTCCGGGCAATGGATATGGGGAATATCATTCATCAGGCACTGGAGGATTTCGCAGCAGAACTTAATCACAGACGTTTGAAATGGAGTGATCTTGCTGACAGAGAGCGAGATGAGATTGCAGATGCCTGTCTGGATAAAGTGGCTGCAGATTATGGAAATACGATCCTTCAGAGCAGCGCCAGAAATCATTACATGATCGAGCGTACAAGAAGAATTCTCCGAAGAACGGTATGGGCTTTGCAGGAACAGCTGAAGAACGGACAGTTTCAGCCGGAAGGGTTTGAAGTATCCATAGGGGGCGGACGTATTGACCGTCTGGATGTCATGAAAGAAGATGATAAAGTCTATGTAAAAATCATCGATTATAAAACAGGAAATACTTCCTTTGATCTGGTCAGCATATATTATGGTTTGCAGATGCAGCTGGTTGTTTATATGGATGCAGCGATACAGGCTGAAAAGAAAAAACATGAAGGATGCGAAGTACGACCGGCGGGGATTTTTTATTATAATGTAAAAGATCCGATGCTTCAGAAAGAACTGGAAGATGATCTGGACGAGCTGAATCCGGAGATATTTAAAAAGTTGAAGATGAATGGTCTGGTAATGAAGGATGATCATGTGATTGAATGTCTGGATAAAACTACAGTTTCGCTGCCATTGTCCTATACAACAAAAGGGACTCTCAGAAAGGGAGCCTCTGTAGCGGATGAGACACAGTTTGCACTTCTGGATGAGTATGTCAAAAAGAAGATTACAGATATCCGGGAATCCATAATGGATGGAAATGCGGAGGTGGCACCGTATGAAATGGGAAATCGAAATGCATGTACCTATTGCCCGTATCAGGGAACCTGTGGGTTTGATCGTAAGATTCCTGGATATGAATTCCGCAGACTGAAGCAATTTGCGGATGAGGAAATCTGGAAAGCATTTGCAGAGGAGGTAGAAGACTGATGGGAGTTATGTGGACCGAAGAGCAGCAAAAAGTTATTTCTCTTCGTGATCGGAATATTCTGGTAAGTGCTGCAGCTGGCTCAGGAAAGACTGCGGTACTTGTGCAGCGTATTTTAAGTAAAATTATGGATTCCGACAGACCGGTAGATATCGATCGTCTTTTGATCATGACTTTTACCCGTGCGGCAGCAGGAGAGATGAAAGAACGTATTTCAGCAGCAATTGATCAGATACTGTACGAAAATCCGGACAATGAACATCTGCAGCGGCAGTCATCGCTGATCCATAATGCACAGATTACAACAATCGATGGATTCTGTGCATATATCATCCGAAACTATTTTCATATGATTGATCTGGATCCGGGATATCGTACGGCAGAAGAGGGAGAATTGAAACTTCTGCGTGAAGATGTCATGAAAGAGGTTCTTGAAGAGGCTTATGACAAAAAAGATGAAAAATTCCTGAATCTTGTGGAGTGTTATGCAACCGGTAAAACGGATGATGAGATCAGGGATATGATCTATAAACTTTATGATGCATCTATGAGCCATCCGTTTCCGGAAGAATGGATCGGGGAATGTCTTGCGGTCTACCAGGTGGATACGCTGGAAGAGCTGCGCGGAACGCAGTGGATGAAACTGATATGGGAAACGGCGCAGGAGAGTATTGTGCAGATCAGGGAACTTCTGGCCAGAGCAACCGGAATCTGCAGAGAGGAATCAGGTCCTTATTTTTATGAGGAAGCACTGCAAAAAGATTTTCTTCTGCTCCAGGCAGCCGAGGAACTGCTGAAAATTTCTGATTACAATGGTTTTTCCGAACTGATACGAAATCATAAATATGCACGCCTGTCTGCCAAAAAAGATCTGTCAGTGGATGAAGAAAAAAAAGAACAGGTAAAAAATCTTCGTGACAGCGAAAAGGAAGTCTGGAAAGAACTGGCTGAAAAGTACTTTGCACAGACAGAAGAAACGATTCTTGAATATCTTCAGTATTGTCGAAAACCGATGGAAGGACTGGCTGAAGTAACACTTCGCTTCCGGGAGGCTTTTGCATCCAGAAAGAGAGAAAAAAATGTTCTGGACTTTACTGATATGGAACATTTTGCACTTGCTATTCTGATGAATAAGGAGGGGGATACAATTACCCCAAGTGCTGCAGCACGTGAATTGTCGGCGAGATATGATGAAGTTATGGTTGATGAGTATCAGGACAGCAACCTGGTTCAGGAAATGATTACGAACCTTGTATCAGGATGGATCGATGAACGTAAAAATATCTTTATGGTAGGGGATGTAAAACAAAGTATTTATCGTTTCCGTCTGGCAAGACCTGAACTTTTTATGGAAAAGTATCATACGTATTCACTGGAAGAGAGCAGAGAACAGAGAATCGATCTTCACAAAAACTTTCGAAGTCGTGGAGAAGTACTTGCTTCTGTTAATTATCTGTTTAGACAGATCATGGGAGAAGATCTTGGAGGAATTACATATGATGATGACAATGCACTTTACGCAGGTGCTTCTTTTCCGGAAAAACAGAATCAGACAGTCAGCAGTGACAGCAGAACAGAAGTGCTTCTGATTGAAAAAGATGCCGAAGAACTGGAAGAACAGGGCAATCAGACCGTGCAGGAACTTGAAGCACTTGCGATCGCACAGAGAATCCAGAATATTGTCGGGACAGAAGAGGTTCTGGATAAAGAGACAGGAGCATATCGAAAAGCAGGATATGGTGATATTGTAATTCTTCTGCGAACTTCCACCGGCTGGGCAGAACCATTCAGTCAGGTGCTTACATCGAAGGGAATTCCAGTTTACACAGCATCCAGAACGGGATATTTTTCAGCACAGGAAGTTGTCACTCTTTTGAATTATCTTCGTATATGTGATAATCCGATGCAGGATATTCCGCTGACAGGGGTGCTGCATTCTGCTATTGGCGGATGCAGTGTTCAGGAACTGGCAATGCTTCGAAGTACCTGTCCGGATGGAATGCTGTATGAAAGTCTGCTGGCATACAGAGAGATAGAAGGTCTGGAAGGTGATGCGGCGGTATTAAAAGTTAAAATTAAACAGTTTCTTGATCTTCTGGAAGAAATGCGGGATCGGGCTGTTTATACTCCGGTGCATGAAATGATTCAGCAGATTTTAAGAAAAACAGGATATGGAGATTATATAAAGGCCGTTCCGGGCGGTATACAGAGAGGTGCAAATCTTCAGATGCTGGTTGAAAAGGCAATGGATTATGAAAAGACCAGTTATCGAGGACTGTTTAATTTTGTCAGATATATAGAGAAACTTCAGAAGTATGAAGTGGACTTTGGAGAGGTGAATCTGGCTGATGCCGGTAGTGGGGCAGTTCAGATCATGACGATACACAAGAGCAAAGGACTGGAATTTCCAATCGTATTTGTTGCAGGAATGGGAAAACAGTTCAATTTTCAGGACATTAATGCACGTTTTCTGATTCATCCGGATATGGGATTTGGTGTGGATGTGATCCTTCCGGAAAAGAGACTGATACTGCCAACTGTTCACAGGCAGATCATACGGAGACAGATTAAGAGAGAAAGTCTTGGTGAAGAACTTCGAGTACTTTATGTTGCATTGACCAGAGCAAAGGAGAAACTGATCATTACCGGAACAATTGGAAAAATCTCAGATGTTCTCCAGACAGTATCCTGGCAGATGGGACGTGAAGAGACTTTACTGCCTGTCGGGGTGAGAGGAGATGCAAGAAGTTTCTGGTCTTATCTTCTCCCGGCACTTGCACGGCATGAAGCCATGCTGCCACTCTTCAGAGAGTATGGAATCACAGACAGACAGTTTCCTGTATGCCAGACGGAAGCGGCTGAATTTTACATTCATAAAGTAACGGTCGCAGAACTGGTACAGGGAGAAATTCTCGGACAGACTGACAGTCAGCTCCAGGAAAAAATATTGAAAGAGTGGGATAGCCATAAGGTATATGATGCGGAACTTCGTGAGATCCTGGAAAAGCGTTTCAGTTTTCTGTATCCATATGAATATCTCAGGGAACTTCCGGTAAAGGTAAGCGTGTCAGAACTCAAAAAACGCAGCTGGCGGAGTGAAGATGAGAAAGAAGAAGCTCTGTTTTCTGAAACAGAAGATATTGAAGACATTATTCCGGCATTTATTTCAGGACAGAAAGAAGAATACAGGGGAGCTGCACGAGGAACTGCTTATCATCGACTGATGGAGTGTCTGGATTATGCAGCTGTCGAAAACTCACAACAGGTTCAGCAACAGATCTGTCGACTTACAGATGAGAAAAAAATGTCACAGGAAGAAGCAGCATGCATTCGGATTTCAGATGTTCTGAAATTTGTACAGTCAGACCTCGGACAGAGAATGAAAACAGCATTCGATAAAAAACAACTGTATCGAGAACAGCCTTTTGTTATCGCACAGAAAATGAATCGACTCGATGAGGAATGGAAGGGGGAAGAGACCGTACTGGTACAGGGAATCATAGATGCCTTTTTTATAGAGCAGGATGAGATCATACTGGTGGACTATAAAACAGACAGAGTTTACCGTGGTGGAGAGCAGCGGCTGATCGATCTGTATCGTACGCAGCTGGAGGATTATAAAGCAGCCCTGGAACGAATGCTTCGGAAGAAAGTGAAAGAAACTTATATTTATTCTTTCACTCTCAGGAAGATGATCCGTTTATAAAAACAGAATGACAGATAAAAATATCCCGCAGGACAGAGAGCTTATACTCTCCATCCGGCGGGATATTTGTTTTTGAAGGTCTGTCCGACAAGCTTACCGAATCCAATCGGATAACCTTCGACACAAAGCAGATGCCAGCCTTTGGAATGGACTGCTTCGCCAGGTTCGATGTTCAGTGTTTCGCCCTTCAGATAGCGGGTCAGACGCTGATCAGTGACAGGCAGGGAAATAACAGCCTCTGCATCGTCTTTTCGTAGTGCCAGGGCAAATGGCTGAGAAGGCTCAAAACGGTTTTTCTTGAGATCTCCGAGATAGAGGCCATTTCGAAGGAAAGTAAGTCCGTGGAAATCACCGCTTATCGGTGGAAGATAATAAACTTTGTCTTTGCGTGTTTCGACCCGGTTCCAGTCGAACGGCTGTCCGCCAAGTGTTTTCAGCCCAATTTCCTTAAGGAAAAGCTCCACCCATTTGCGTGTTTCTGCATTTGGTTTTGCTATGGAGTGCTGTCCGATCAGATCCAGGCTGCCTTTTTTAATAAAGAGTGCAAGAAAATGTCCTTCGCCCTGCATTTTATGCGGAAACAGGTGGACGCTGTGGCTCAGACGGGGATCACCGTTGCCCCATGCAGGAACACCAGGAGTAAAGCCTTCACAGGCAGGGAGCTTCTGAAGTTCCATATCCGGGCGGTTTTCCAGAAGAAAAGAAAT
This sequence comes from uncultured Blautia sp., assembly GCF_934372025.1. GTDB lineage: Bacteria > Bacillota > Clostridia > Lachnospirales > Lachnospiraceae > Blautia_A. The sequence goes on along the minus strand of NZ_CAKROJ010000018.1, from coordinate 27,449 downwards.
AACTTCTTCATCTTCTTCAGGAGCAAATGTGCAGGTGGAATAAAGAAGTTGTCCACCCGGACGCAGCATATCTGCGGCCTCAAGAATAAGTTCTTTTTGGATGACAGACAGCTCATGGGATTTCTGCGGTGTCCAGTCTCTGGCAAGAGCCTCTTCTTTACGAAACATGCCTTCACCCGAGCAGGGAGCATCCAGAAGAATCTTGTGGAAAAACTCCGGGAAGCGTTCTGCCAGACGAGTCGGAGTTTCATTGGTTACAAATGCATTGGTGATACCAAATAATTCAATATTGCGAAGTAATGCTTTTGTTCGGGAGGCGCTGATATCATTCGCAACCAGAAGGCCGTTTCCGTTCAGCATTGCCCCAAGTGCAGTTGCTTTGCCGCCTGGAGCTGCACAGAGATCCAGTACATTTTCGCCCGGGGTGACAGGCAGACAGGCAGCTGGTGTCATGGCACTTGGTTCCTGCAGGTAATAAAGACCTGCCTGATAAAGCGGACAAAAAGAAGGACGAACATCTTCCGGATAAAAATAACCATTGGAAATCCATGGAATCGGTGTGACAGGGAACGGGACAATCTGTTCAAAGTCTTCGCAGCTGATTTTGGCAGTATTTACACGAAGCCCATAGGTTCGAGGTGCTTTATAACTCTTCAGAAAATCTTCGTATTCATCTCCAAGCATGTTCTGCATTCTTTCGAGAAATGCAGGAGAGAGAAGTTCAGTAATTGCATGTTCAGACATTTAAATCTCCTTGATCAGTAAAATTAGATGATCGTGCAGAACAGTCAGGCTGACACGTATCAAAGAAAATTATAAGATAGTTGAAGAAAATAGAAAATACTATTGACAAAACTATATTATATGACATATAGTATTACTAACAAAATAATATTATCACTATAATAGTATTATAAAAAATATGAAGGAAGTGAGGGCATGGTATTTAATACAGGTGCGGCACTTTTGGATGCAATCGTTCTGGCTGTAGTGTCAAATGAGAAAGAGGGAACTTACGGTTATAAGATCACACAGGATGTACGAAGTGTGCTGGAGGTATCTGAATCGACACTGTATCCGGTGCTGCGGAGACTGCAGAGGGATGAATGTCTGGAGACTTATGATCAGGCTTATGCAGGAAGAAACCGCAGATATTATAAGATTACAGAGAAAGGTATGGCGCAGTTGAATCTGTACAGAGTTGAATGGAATAATTACTCGATGAAAATTTCGAAGCTGTTTGAGGGAGGCATAGAAGTATGAGCAGAGCGCAGTTTATGGAACAACTAAAGAAGCTGCTTGCTGATATCTCTGAGGAAGAAAGGCAGGAAGCTCTTGCATATTATGAGAACTATTTTGATGATGCCGGAGAAGAACGGGAAGCAGAGGTGATCAGGGAACTGGGAAGCCCGGGTAAGGTGGCTGCTATTATCAAAGAGGATCTGAAAAATAGCACACAGGATTATGGAGAGTTTACAGAGCAGGGTTTTCAGGATGAAAGAACAGAAGACAACAGACAGATGCCGCAGAGCCGTGCAGAACGTGGGTATCATGCGGAACGCAAGGGTGGAAAGGCAAGTGTAATACTGGTGCTGATTCTTCTGGTATTTATTTCACCACTGATCAAAGGAGCCGTAGGAGGAATTCTTGGAATTATTGTGACCCTGATCCTTCTTCCGTTTTTGATTACTTTTGGGATCGGAGCAGCAGTCGTTGGACTTTTTGTGGCAGCAGTAGGAATGATCGGCGCCGGAATCGGAATGTGTGTTTCATTACCGGCATTTGGCGTACTGGCAATCGGACTGGGTCTTATTCTTCTGGCACTTGCTCTGGCAGGAGTTGTTTTTGTGGTATGGGCAGCAAGTAAGGCACTTCCGGCAGTTCTTCGGAAGTTTACAGATTTCTGTGGCAGAATTGTAAATCGGAGCAGAAAGGAAGGTGGGAGAGCATGAGAAAGTTTTCCAAAGGAATGTTGATTGCAGCGGCAGTTACAGGTATTGTCGGAATTGGAATGAGCATTGGAGGTGTGGCCATGGGAGCTACGATCACCGGATTGAATTTGTCAAAATACGGATTCAAGGACGCTGTTCGGACGATGACAAAAGTTACCTGGTTAGAGGATAACAGTGACTGGGATCAGGACTGGGATGAAATCACTCTTCTTGATGCAGCTGAAAATGAGGGGGATACCAGGATTTATCTGACAGATGCAGCAGACGATCTGGATTTTTCCATCAGCGCAGGTGAACTCTTTCTGAAAGAATATGATGGAGATCAGATAAAAATCGAAGTATCCGGAGATGATAAGGATAAAGTCAGAGTCGGAAAAGACGAAGATGCACTGATACTGGAAGGGATTGGGAGAGTGCAGAATCGGACGGTCAATGTATGGTATCCGAAGAATAAGGAATTTAAGGAAGTATCCGTAGAAATTGCAGCTGGTACAGTCAGTCTTGAAAATGATTTCTGTGCAAAAAAGCTTGAAGTAGAAGTTGCGGCAGGAGAATTTTCCAGTACGAATACAGTTACAGCAAATGAAGCTGAGATCACAGTCGGTACAGGAAATGCAGATATGCAGAAATTGGATGTGCAGAAACTGGATGCCGGATGTGGCGTTGGAAATATTGACCTTGCGATAGCTGGGAAAAAATCAGATTATGACTATGAAATATCCTGTGCGGCTGGCTCTGTTGACGTAGGAGACGATTCCTACAGCGGCCTGGGACATGAAAAGGAAATCAGCAATCCGGGATCATCCGGCAAGATGGAACTGGAATGTGGAGTAGGAAATATTACAGTTACTTTTGAAAAGGATTCTTAATAAGAAAGGCAGGTACATGATCATGAATAACAAAAGACTTTATAAATCCTCTGTTAATTATATGCTGTGTGGCGTTTGCGGAGGCATTGCAGAATACTTTGATATAGATCCGACACTGGTTCGTCTGGCATGGGTTGTTTTAACCTGTTTTGGAGGAGCCGGAATCTGGGCATATATCATTGCCGCAATTATTATTCCGAAGGGATGATTTTGTAAAAAGTCACGAAGAACTTACAATTCCGAAAGCAGGCGTATAGTTTTTGTAAAAACTGTTCATACTCTGAAAAACGGAGTATTTAAAGGAGTCATGGACATGAAGAAAGAAAAAGAAGTGGAAGCTTATTTAAAGGGGAAACTTCCGGAAGAGCAAAAACTGAAATATGAGCTTGCACAGGAACTGGGAGTTCTGGATAAAGTCCTGGAAAGCGGATGGAAAAGCCTCTCTGCGAAAGATACCGGGAGAATAGGCGGTCTGCTTGCCAGCAAACGAAAAGAAAAGACAATATAAACAAAGAAAAACCCAAAAAGCATTGAGTTGGAACTGTTCCGGCCAGTGCTTTTTGTGTTATAATCAGATGTATAAAATATTAACAGGAGAAGATCATGGAAAAATCTCAAAATGCATATGTGAAATTAGAAAAAGTATCTAAGATATATAAAATGGGTGAGGTTGAGATCCGTGCAGTGGACGAGATCTGTTTTGAGATTTCAAAAGGAGAATTTGTCGTGATCGTCGGACCAAGTGGAGCAGGAAAGACAACGGTGCTGAATATTCTTGGTGGAATGGATACAGCGACCAGCGGCGATGTACTGGTGGATGGCTGTAACATTGCAGAGTATAACAGCCGTCAGCTGACTGCATATCGGCGTGATGATATCGGATTTGTTTTCCAGTTCTATAATCTGATACCGAACCTGACTGCTCTGGAGAATGTGGAGCTGGCTATGCAGATATGTAAAAATCCACTTGATGCCAGAAAAGTTCTCTGTGAAGTCGGACTGGAAGAACGCCTGGGTAATTTCCCTGCACAGCTTTCTGGTGGAGAACAGCAGAGAGTTTCCATTGCAAGAGCTCTTGCAAAGAACCCGAAGCTTCTTCTCTGTGACGAGCCTACGGGGGCACTGGATTATCAGACCGGAAAGGCAATTCTGAAGCTTTTACAGGATATGTGCAGAGAAAAGGGAATGACAGTCATTGTCATTACGCATAACTCTGCGCTGACACCAATGGCAGATCGTGTGATTCATATTAAGAATGGTACAGTGTCAGCAATGGAACTGAATGAGAATCCTACTCCGGTGGAGGAAATTGAATGGTAGGAAAGAGAAGAAAAAGAGCAATGCACAAAGATTTCTGGATGGAAGTCAGAAAGAGCAGGGCACGTTTTATATCGATTTTTTGTATCGTGGCATTGGGTGTGGCTTTTTTTTCAGGAATCCAGGCTGCTTCTCCGGATATGCGGCTCTCCGGGGACGCGTATTATAATGAATCAAAACTGATGGACCTTAAAATTGTCGGTACCATGGGGCTGACAGATACTGATGTGCAGGCAATACAGGCTCTGGACGGGACTGATACAGTAGAAGGTGCATATTCTACTGATGTGATCTGCGGAGAAACAGACACCCAGAAGGTCCTTCATGTGGAGTCATTGAACAGAGAAGTAAATCAGCTGACGATAACAGAGGGAAGGCTTCCGGAAAAAAGCGGAGAATGCTTTCTGGATTCTGCGTTTGCATCAGGTCAGAAATATTCGATCGGAGACAAGGTGGTTATCAGACAGCCAGGAGACTCTGAACTTTTGAAAGAAGAAACCTATACGATCGTTGGTCTTGGTAAAAGTCCGCTGTATATATCTTTTAACAGAGGAAATACGACTGTAGGTTCCGGTGAAGTAAATGGATTTATGTATGTCCTTCCGGATGATTTCGATTCAGATGTGTATACACAGATTTACGTGCGTGCACATGAGGTAGATAAAGTTACCAGCTATACAGACGGCTATGATAATCTGATCGATAAGCTGGAAGATAAAGTAAAAGGCATCGAGGCAGAGCGTTGTCAGGCACGTTATGATTCGGTGACCAGTGAAGCTCAGGAAAAAATCGACGATGCTGAGAAAGAGCTTGCTGACGGCAAAAAAGAAGCGGATGAAGAACTGGCCGACGCAAAGAAAAAGCTGGATGACGGTGAAAAAGAACTGACAGACGGAGAAAAGAAATACGAGGATGGCAAGGCTCAGCTTGCGGATGCAAAGAAAGAGATTGCAGATGGAAAGGTTCAGCTCGCGAATGCAAGAAAAAAGATAGTCGATGGCAGATCTCAGATAGCATCTGCGCGACAGCAGGTTGCGGATGGGCAGGCTCAGATCAGTACAGCACAAAAGAAACTGAATGACGGCTGGAGCCAGTATAATGACGGGAAGAAAAAATACAATGCGGGCAGGAAAAAGCTGGAGGCAGGAAAAAGACAGCTTGAAGATGGTAAAAAACGGATTGCGAAGGCAAAGGCAGAACTTGAGCAAAAGCAGCAGGAGCTGAATACAGGAATCGCCCAGGTACAGGAGAGCCAGCAGACCGTTGAAACACAGCTTGCACAGCTTCAGTCACAGATCCCGCAGCTGGAGGCGGCAATCAGTCAGCTGGAAACAGCTGCAGCAGGTCTGGAATCTGCGCAGAATGCACTGGTACAGGCGCAGGCTGCAGTTCAGGAAAAACAGAGTGCTGTAGAAAGTGCGCAGGCCGCCCGTGACGAAGCGGTACAGAAAGTCGAAAACGGAGAACTGCCAGAAGAAGAACTTATCGGATACGAGCAGGCACTGACTCAGGCACGGACAGAACTGGATGCTGCAAATAGTGTTTTAAGTCAGGCACAGACAGCAGTGGATGCCTGTCAGCAGGCAGTTGCGCAGAAGGCAGAACTGGAAAATACGCTCAGTGCTGCAAAAGATGGGCAAAAAATGCTTCAGGCGCAGAAAGCAGAGCTTGCGCAGACACTGGAAGCATTAAGGGGTAATCAGGCGACAATTGACGCAGGCCGGGCTCAGCTTAAGGAAGAAGAGTCAAAGCTGGAATCAGCAGGAAAAGAAATCGAAGCAAATGAGAAAACGCTGAAAGAAAGCAAGAAGAAACTGGATGCCAGCCTGAAGCAGCTTCAAAACGGACAGGATGAGATTGATGCTAATAAAGCCAAAATGAATGCGGCTTTGGCTGAAATCGAAGCAAATGAGCAAAAACTGAATTCCGGTGAAAAAGAGATTCAGGAAAATGAACAGAAGCTGCTCGACGGTGAAAAAGAGATTCAGGAAAATGAACAGAAGCTTAAAGATGCGGCGCAGGAGCTCAAGGATGCCCGGAAAGAGCTTGACGATGGCAGGAAAGAGTATGAAGATGGTAAAAAAGAAGCAGAAGATAAAATAAAAGACGGGCAGGAAAAGATTGACGATGCAAAAAAGGAACTTGCAGATCTAAAACAGCCGGAATGGATTATTACAGATCGAAACGGGCTTCCGGAATATTCGGATTATGGAGACAATGCAGACCGCATTAAAAACATAGGCAAAGTATTTCCGGTTATCTTTTTCCTGGTAGCGGCGCTTATCAGTCTCACAACTATGACAAGAATGGTTGAGGAACAGAGAACCCAGATCGGAACCATGAAGGCTCTGGGATACAGTAAATCCAGTATTGCTTCTAAATATCTGAATTATGCATTTCTGGCAACGGCAGGCGGCAGTATTGCCGGTATCCTGATCGGTGAAAAAATCATACCATTTGTTATTATCAAGGGTTATGGGATTATGTATCACAATGTGGAGAATACACTTCAGATACATTACGAACTGAAATACGCATTGCTTGCCTCAGTGGCAGCACTGATCTGTACAGTTGGCGCAACAATCTTCTCATGCGCACATGCACTGGCAGAGACGCCGGCATCCCTGATGCGCCCGCCGACACCGAAAGAAGGTAAAAGGATTCTGCTGGAGCGGATTCCGATTTTGTGGAACCATCTGAACTTTACCTGGAAATCCTCTCTTCGAAATCTGTTCCGATATAAGAAACGTCTGTTTATGACGATATTTGGAATTGCGGGAAGTATGGCTTTGATGCTGGTTGGATTTGGTCTTCGCGATTCTATTTCAGACATCGTACATCTTCAGTACGCAAACCTGCAGCATTATGATGCAACGGTCATTTCAGACGATGATGCGACAGATAAAGAAAAGGAGGAACTGACAGAATATCTGGATGAAAATGAATATCTGGACCATTATACGAAGATAAGACTCTCCAAGCTCACAGCGCCAAATGGAAAATCGAATCTCAGTGTATACGTGTTTGTTCCGGAGAATCTGGAAAACTTCAAAAAAGATGTAACACTTCGAAATCGTGTAACAAAAGAGCAATATGAACTGCCCGAGGATGGGGCGGCAGTCTGTGAGAAGACAGCAAGTCTTCTGGGACTGAAGATTGGTGATGAGCTGACTCTTGAAAAAGATGACAAAGAGTATCACGTAAAGATCTCTGTTATTACCGAAAACTATGCAGGTCATTATGTGTATATGACACCGCAGACATATAAAGAAACATTTGGGGAAGAGCCGGTTTATGAAGACATTGTATTCATGGTAAAAGATGAATATAAGGATCAGGTTGAAAAGGTCGGACAGAAGATCATGGATTCACCGGCGGTCTTAAGCATCAGCTATACAGCGAGTACGATTGAAATGGTAAATCGTATGCTCAGATCGCTTGGTCTGGTTATAGTTGTACTGATCGTGTCTGCAGGTATGCTTGCATTTGTAGTACTTTATAATCTGAATAACATTAACATCACAGAACGCCAGAGAGAACTTGCTACATTGAAGGTTCTTGGCTTCTTTGATATTGAAGTTTCTCAGTATGTGCTGAGAGAAAATATTCTTCTGACGATCGCGGGAATTCTGTCTGGCGCGGGATTCGGTATTCTGCTGCATCGCTATATTATTGTGACAGTAGAAGTGGATGCGGTTATGTTTGGAAGAAATATCAGTCCACGCAGCTTTTTATACTGCGCGGTGATCACATGTGTTTTCTCGATCGTAGTAAATGTATTTATGCACAGGAAACTGAAAAAGATCGACATGGTAGAATCACTGAAATCAGTGGAATAACGACTTGAAGAAATAGTATAGGAAAGCAAATCTCCCAGATTCTGTGAAAAATGTACAATCCGTCTTGACAAGGCGAAAAAATGCAATTACAGTAGATGGGAGATGCTTTTTTTAGAATCAGGAGGAAATTATGAGCAAAGAACTTGCAAAAACATATGACCCAAAGGGTCTGGAAGACCGACTTTATCAGAAATGGATGGACAACGGATACTTCCATGCAAAAGTAAATCCAGATAAGAAACCATTTACCATTGTTATGCCGCCGCCGAACGTAACAGGCCAGCTTCATATGGGACATGCACTTGATGAAACTATGCAGGATATTCTGATTCGTTTCAAGAGAATGCAGGGATACGAAGCTCTGTGGCAGCCTGGAACAGACCATGCTGCAATCGCAACAGAGGTTAAGGTTATCGATAAACTGAAAAAAGAAGGAATTGACAAACATGATATCGGCCGCGAAGAATTCCTTAAACATGCATGGGCATGGAAAGAAGAATACGGCGGAAAAATCATCAACCAGCTGAAAAAACTTGGCGCTTCTGCAGACTGGGAGAGAGAACGCTTTACAATGGACGAAGGATGCTCCAAGGCTGTACAGGAAGTATTCATTCGTTTATATGAAAAAGGATATATCTACAAAGGTTCCAGAATCATCAACTGGTGTCCGGTATGCCAGACTTCTATTTCAGATGCAGAAGTTGAGCATGAGGATCAGGAAGGATTTTTCTGGCACATCAATTATCCGATCGTAGGTGAGGAAGGCAGATTTGTAGAGATCGCTACAACTCGTCCTGAGACACTTCTTGGTGATACAGCCGTTGCTGTAAATCCGGATGATGAAAGATACAAAGACCTGATCGGCAAGATGCTGAAACTGCCTCTGACAGACCGTAAGATCCCGGTTATTGCAGATGAGTATGTTGATAAAGAATTTGGTACAGGATGCGTTAAGATCACACCGGCACACGACCCGAACGACTTTGAGGTCGGCAAACGCCACAATCTTGAAGAAATCAATATCCTGAATGATGACGCTACGATAAATTCCCTTGGCGGCAAATATGCAGGAATGGACCGCTACGAAGCACGTAAAGCAATGGTGGCAGATCTTGAAGCACAGGGACTTCTTGTAAAGGTTGTTCCACACAGCCACAATGTTGGTACTCATGACCGTTGTGGTACAACTGTAGAGCCAATGATCAAACCTCAGTGGTTTGTCCGTATGGATGAGATGGCAAAAGCAGCTATGGAATCCTTAAGACCAGGCGAACTGGAATTCGTTCCGGCAAGCTTTGGAAAAACATATCTGCACTGGCTTGAAAATATCCGTGACTGGTGTATTTCCCGTCAGCTCTGGTGGGGACACAGAATCCCGGCTTACTATTGCGATGAGTGCGGTGAAGTAGTCGTAGCAAGAGAAATGCCTGAAAAATGTCCGAAATGTGGATGCACACATTTCCACCAGGATGAGGATACTCTGGATACATGGTTCAGCTCCGCTCTGTGGCCGTTCTCCACACTTGGATGGCCGGACAAGACACCGGAACTGGAATACTTCTATCCGACAGACGTCCTTGTAACAGGATACGATATCATCTTCTTCTGGGTTATCCGTATGGTATTCTCGGCTCTTGAGCAGACAGGAGAAGTTCCGTTCCATCATGTACTGATCCACGGTCTTGTACGTGACTCTCAGGGACGTAAGATGAGTAAATCCCTTGGAAACGGTATCGATCCACTCGAAGTTATTGATAAATATGGCGCAGATGCACTTCGTCTGACTCTGATCACAGGAAATGCACCTGGAAACGACATGCGTTTCTACTGGGAGCGTGTAGAATCCAGCCGTAACTTTGCAAACAAGATCTGGAATGCATCTCGTTTCATTATGATGAACCTGGAAGGCAAAACTGTTACTGAGCCGTCAGACTTAAATGAGCTTTGCTTTGAGGATAAATGGATCCTTTCCAAACTCAATACAGTAATCCGTGAAGTTACAGATAACATGGATAAATATGAACTTGGAATTGCAGTACAGAAAGTTTATGATTTCCTGTGGGATGAACTCTGTGACTGGTATATCGAGATGGCAAAAGTACGTCTCTGGAAAGCAGAGGAAGATCCGAAGGCAGCAAACGATGCGCTCTGGACACTTCGTACAGCTCTGACAGAAGGACTGAAACTTCTGCATCCATATATGCCATTTATCACAGAAGAAATCTACTGTACACTTCTTCCGGAAGAAGAATCTATCATGATCTCTGACTGGCCGGTATACCAGGAAACATGGTCCTTCCCGGAGGCAGAAAAAGCAGTAGAAAGCTTCAAAGAAGCAATCCGCGGTATCCGTAACACACGTACAGAAATGAACGTACCGATGAACCGCAAGACAAGCCTTTACATTGTAGGTAAGGATGCTGATACATGTGCAAGATACGAAGCATGCAAGAAATCCTTCGTTAACCTTGCATTTGCAAAAGAAATCCTTGTACAGGAAAATAAAGACGGTATCGGTGAAGATGCAGTATCTGTAGTTGTATCCGATGCAGTTGTTTATATGCCGCTTGAAGATCTTGTCGACAGAGAAAAAGAGATTGAGCGACTGAAAAAAGAACAGGAGCGTCTTGGAAAAGAAATCGCAAGATGCCAGGGAATGCTGAGCAATCCGAACTTTGTCAACAAAGCGCCGGAAGCAAAAGTAAATGCAGAAAAAGAAAAACTTCAGAAATACGAAGAAATGATGGAAAAGGTTAAAACACAGCTTACTCAGATGGACAAGTAATAAAGGAGCATTTGGATGAAATTGTATAAGATATGCAATAAGATATCTCTGCTGCTTCATGCACTGTGCAGTGCAGCCGGATATTTCCTTATCGAAGCGATCAGCCGTCATTCTTTTACCGAGGCGTGGACGTATATGACAGGAAAGCCTCTGGTATTTGCATACAATGCAGGCCTGATCTTTACAACGAGCCTGTTGGTGTATCTGTTCCGCCGAAGAACTTTCTGGCGAGTTCTGATATCCATATTCTGGCTGCTTCTTGGAATTATTAATGGTGTGATCCTGGCAAACAGAGTCACACCGTTCACCGGCCCGGATCTGCATCTGCTCACAGATGGTATGGCAGTGCTGAATAAATATCTGCCGTCATGGGGCGTGATAATTGCATTGATCGTGCTCGGAGTATTTGTGCTGATACTTCTTTCGCTGCTGATCAAAGGTCCTAAATATCAGCGTAAAGTGAAATTTCGCTATGATCTTCTGCTGGTTGTCGTGGGAGTGGTTTCCTTCGCAGGTATCACACAGTTGGCATTGGAGAAGAGAGTGCTTTCCAATTATTTTGGAAATATAGCATTTGCATATGAAGACTATGGATATCCATACTGCCTGGGAGTTACGATTTTTAACACAGGTATCAGCTGCCCACGTGATTATTCAGAAGAAGAGATCAAGAGAATCGAGAAGACTGAGGATAATCTTCCGGAAACAAATGAAAAAAGCAAACCAAATATTTTATTTTTGCAGCTGGAATCATTCTTTGATCCGACCCTGGTCAATTATCTGAAAATATCAGAAGATCCGATTCCGACTTTCCGAAAACTGATGAAGGAATATTCGTCCGGATACTATAAAGTTCCGTCAGTCGGAGCCGGTACAGCAAATACAGAATTTGAATCAATCACTGGTATGAGTCTTCATTATTTTGGACCTGGAGAATATCCATACAAGAGTATTCTGAAAGAGACAACCTGCGAAAGCGCACCATATGTCCTGAAGAATCTTGGATACAGCACTCATGCAGTACATAATAATGAGGCAAACTTCTACGGAAGAAGATCGATCTTTCCGAACCTTGGATTTGATACGTTCACATCTGCTGAATACATGGAAAAGGAAGAGGATAAAAATCCACTTGGATGGACTAAGGATGAAGTCCTGACAGATGAGATCATCAAATGTCTGGATTCCACGGAAGGTCCGGATTATGTATATACGATCTCCACGCAGGGACATGGTGCATATCCGGAAGAACAGCTGATCGATGATCCGGAGATCACAGTTACAGGAGCTGCCACAGAAGAACAAAATAATCAGTGGGAGTATTACTGCAATGAAATCCATGAAATGGACAATTTTGTCAAAGAGCTGACAGATGCACTGGCAGATTATCCTGAGGATGTGATCCTGGTTATGTACGGTGATCACCTTCCGACAATGGGACTCACAGTTGAAGACCTCAAGAATAAATATCTGTTCCAGACAGAATATGTAATGTGGGATAATTTTGGCATGGAGAAAAAGGATGTTAATCTCTCTGCATATCAGATGGCAGCAGAGGTTATGGACCGTGCCGGAATTCATGAAGGAACAATTTTCCGTTATCACCAGGCCAGAAGAAATACCAGAAATTATCAGGTGGATCTGGAAACTCTGCAGTATGATCTTCTTTATGGAGAAAAGTATGCTTACAAAGAAAAAGCACAGACATTCGAAAGAACCAAAATGCGAATGGGACTTTATGATGTGAGCCTGGATTCCATGGATCTGATTTCAGAGAGTGATTTTACATATCGACTGAAGGGAACAAACTTTACACCATCGAGTCAGGTTAAGCTGAATGGGGAATGGATTGATACCGTTTATGTAAATCCGACTACTCTGATGATATCAGGTACGGAATTAAATGATTTTGACAGGATTTCTGTGGCACAGCGAAGCAACAGTTCGACAAGAAAAGCACTGAGCAAGAGCTACGATCGTTCGGTTTATATGCTGTATTCTGAAAACAAATGGAAACTTCCGACAGATGAATCCTGATTTTGACGAATAAAAGATTACGATTAGTACTGGACATCTTTCACCACTCATATATAATGATATCGTAGCAGTTTGATTTACAGAGAATCAGATTGCTGCGAATACATTAGATGAGTGGTGATTTTTTTATGAATTACGAAGAAGCAGTTGCTTATATTGAGGAAACTCCTAAATTTACAACAAAAAACAAGCTGGAGCATACAAAGGAATGTCTGCATCGACTGGGAAATCCGCAGAATAAGTTCCGCGTGGTACATGTTGCAGGAACAAACGGTAAAGGAAGTACCTGTGCATTTCTGACATCTGTATTAAGGGAAGCGGGATATTCCTGTGGGCTGTTTACATCTCCGCATCTGGTTGTGATCAATGAGCGTTTCCAGATTAATGAGAAAAATATTGATAATGATACTTTCCTGCATGCTTTCCAAAAAGTTAAGAAACTTGCAGATGAGCTGGTCGCAGAAGGCAGTTATCATCCAACGTATTTTGAGTTCCTGTTTCTGATGGGAATGGTAATATTTGCAGATGCAAATGTGGACTATGTGATTCTTGAGACGGGATTGGGAGGAAAACTGGATGCGACAACAGCTGTAGAAAATCCAATTGCATGTGTGATCACATCTATCAGCTTTGACCATATGCAGTATCTGGGAAATACGATTGAAGCAATCGCAGGAGAAAAAGCAGGGATCATTGTACCGGGAGTACCGGTTATCTATGATGGAAACAGTTCCGCGGCTGCAGGCGTGATCCGGAGCAGAGCACAGGAACTGGGAAGCCCATATTATGAAGTGAAGAAAAGTGATACTCAAATCATTCGAAATACAAGATCCGGCATTGATTTTTCTTATGAGAATGAGTATTATGGAAATACGGTTTTTTCACTGCCATTTATTGCAGAGTATCAGGTGATGAACGCTTCGCTCGCACTGAAAACAATAGAAGTATTGAAAAGTCAGATAAAGATACCGGCAGAAGCTATTCGAAAAGGCCTTCTGGAAACACGCTGGCAGGGACGGATGGAAACAGTATTGCCGGGAGTTATTGTTGATGGTGCACACAACGAAGATGGTGTGGAGAAATTTGTTGAAACAGCGGCACATTTTCAGAATGACTGTCCATTGACACTTCTCTTTTCGGCGGTGGATGATAAGGATTATACGGATATGATCCATGCTATCCTTGATAAAATCTCTTTCCGTCATGTTATTGTGACGCAGGTTGGCGGATATCGAAAGGTTCCGGCTGAGAAGCTTGCAGAGATATTCAGAAAAGAAGGTTGTCCGTCTGCGGAAGTTGTTGAGAATGCAGAGGAAGCGTTCAGAAAGGCTCTCGATACAAAAGGTGAGGATGGAATGCTGTTCTGCGTAGGTTCCCTGTATCTGGTTGGAGAAATTAAAACAGCCATTCTGAAGGGAATCGGAAAATAAAGGAGAAAACTATGATCGATTATGAAGAGGAACTGAAGAAATTTGAACCATGTCTGGATGTTACAGATGCAGAAGGAGCAATCTATGACAGAGAGCTTACAGATATTCTTGATGTTCTTCAGGAAGTTTTAAGAGAAGCAAAAAGCAACAGACGTGTAAAATAGGATACAAGGAGAACTGAATGAATTGTGTGAACTGCGGTGCATTTCTTACAGATATGGACCTGGATTACTGTCCGAACTGTGGGTATAATGTACTGATTCAGAAAAAAGTAGATTATCTGTCAAAGTTTTTTTATAATCAGGGCCTTGAAAAAGCAAGTATTCGGGATCTGTCGGGTGCAATTGCCTGCCTGAAACAGAGTCTGATGTATGATAAACGAAATATCAATGCCAGAAATCTGCTTGGGCTTGTGTATTTTGAAACCGGAGAAGTGGTTTCTGCACTGAGTGAATGGGTGATCAGTAAGAATCTTAGGCCGACCAGAAACCTGGCGACAGAGTATATCAACAAATTGCAGGCAAATCCAAACAGACTTGCGGCGATCAATGAAACAATCAAGAAGTATAATCATGCTCTTATGCTTTGCCGTGAAGGACATGAAGATATGGCAGCGATTCAGTTGCGTAAAATTCTCACACAGAATTCAAAACTGATCAAAGGTTATCATCTGCTTGCACTGATCCAGATGAAAAACGGTGAGTGGAACAAAGCGAGAAGAATTCTTCGAAAAGCCGCAAGAATCGATAAGACGAATACGACGACGCTTCGTTTTCTGCGTGAGGTAGATGAACAGACAGGCGTGACTACAAGGCTGGAGAAGCAAAAGAAGGGATTGTTTCATTCAAACAGTAAAGCAAAAGAAAGTCTGGATTCAGATATTCTGGGAACAGAGAAAATCATTCAGCCAACTGTTTACAGAGAACATTCCAGAATTTCACTGTTCTTTATACTTATGGCGGGGATAGCTGCCGGGGCAGTTGCCTTCTGGCTTCTTGCGGTACCGACGATTCGTCAGGGAATATATCAGGAGGCAAATCAGCAGATTGTACAATACAGTGAATCGCTGGCAAGCCAGGGAGCTGAACTTACGAAGGTACAGGGAGAAGCAAAAGAATCGGATGACACAGTAGAAAATGTTACACAGCAGCTTACAATCGAGCAGACAAAGAGTGAAAGCTATCAGGCTCTGCTCCAGGCTTATACGTATTATCAGCAGCAGAATATGGATGAAGCAGCAGTTGAAATTCAGAAAGTACATGTGGATGTACTGACGGATTCGATGAAATCTGTGTATACTACGATAAGAGATGCGACAGGAGTTGCCGGTGTTGGTGACACGGAAGGCGCACAGAAACAGGAGAGTTCTTCAGACGGCGGAGAAGATGATGATTATGGATATGAAGATACCTCCTATGATGATACTGGTAATGACGAAGATGATTCATGGTAACAGGAATAAAATCTGACAGCCATGAGCAGCAGAAAAACCTCGGAGAAGGGGATGTACGATGATAAAAGTACATCTCCTTTTTTGCTGTAACAGGAAATTATTTTGCGAAGAATTGAAAAGGGGGAGTAGAAAATGAATGACAGGTTTTGGCTGGAGGGGACAACGCTTACAGTTTTTCTGCCGCATGAGCTGGATCATCCGGTTGCAGATGCGGTTCGAAAAGAAATAGAAAAAGCAGCTGGAAAAACGTATATAAGAACGATCATATTTGATTTTTCTGAAACAGAGTTTATGGACAGTTCAGGTGTCGGACTCCTGATGGGCAGATATCGTTCTCTGGGAATGCGAAAAAACTGTATACATGCGGTTGGGGTAAATCCTCATATTGAACGACTTATGCATTTGTCCGGCCTTCATCGTTATATTGATATCCGGAAAGCGGGAGAGGAGGAAAACGTATGAAAAAGAATACTAATGAAATGTTACTTGTATTTGACAGTATTCCGGCGAATGAAGGACTTGCCAGGATTACAGCGGCATCTTTCTGTACGCAGCTGAATCCGACACTGGAGGAAATTGCGGATCTGAAAACAGCTGTGTCGGAGGCGGTTACAAATTGTATCATTCATGGCTATGAGAATAAAGTCCAAAAGATTGAAATGCAGCTGCGCTACAAAGAACAGGAACTGTATGTGGATATCATAGATCATGGTGTTGGAATAAGTGATGTGGCAAAGGCAATGGAACCGATGTATACTTCAAAGCCGGATAAAGACAGATCCGGAATGGGATTCACATTTATGGAAGCATTTATGGATGAACTGTCCGTGGAATCAGAACCGGGCAAAGGAACAATAGTACACATGAAAAAAATTATTGGCAGGTAGGTTGAGAAATGACCTGGGATACAGTAGCTCTGATAGGGCGTGCGCACCAGGGGGATAAAGAGGCAAGAGAGATTTTGTTTCATGAGAATACAGGCTTGATTTACAGTGTGGCCAAAAGATTTCTGGGGAGAGGTGTTGAAATGGAAGATCTCTTTCAGATAGGCAGTATTGGTCTTCTGAAAGCAGTAGATAAGTTTGATCTTTCTTTTGAGGTAAAATTTTCAACATATGCGGTGCCAATGATTGTTGGAGAAATCCGACGTTTTCTTAGAGACGATGGTATGCTGAAAGTCAGTCGTTCCATAAAAGAGAGTCAGTATCGTATCTGGCAGATCAGAGAGGAACTTATAAGTCAGCTTTCGCGTGAGCCAACGATAGAGGAACTGGCAGCCAGAACCGAGATCCCAGTGGAAGAACTGTTAATGATACTTGAAGCCGGTTCCGAGGTAGAGTCACTTCATAAAGTGATCTATCAGAGCGATGGAACAGAAATATCACTCATGGACAGAATTCCGGAGAAGGAGAATAATGAGGATAAAATTCTGAACAGAATATTTCTGGAAGAACTCCTGGAAGGACTGGATGCAAAGGAACGGAAATTGATATATATGCGTTATTTCAGAGATATGACACAGAATGAGATTGCTGAAAATCTGGGAATTTCTCAGGTTCAGGTGTCAAGAATGGAGAAACGGATACTGGCAAAATTGCGAAAATAGCACAGAGGAGATAGCGTTTTATTATCGTGATTAAGGTTCAAAAAGAGAAAAACGGGTATACATCAGAATAGAAGTGTGAATAATGAGTTTAACGGACAAATGTTCTGAATAAACAGAAGGGATGAAAATATATGGCATCGAAAAATGTGACCCTTTATATAAAAGGAGAACGAAATGTGAAAGTAACGAAACCTGATATTTATCTGGAGGATATTGTCAGTATGGAATGCTCGGACAAAACTGTGCTTCCGGGAATCAGGAGACTGAAAATACTCAAAATATCAGGAAAAAAAGAACAAAGAAAGGTGCTTTCCGTGCTGGACATCATCACCTGTATTCATGCTGCATATCCAGAAGTCGAGGTGCAGAATCTTGGAGAAACAGATATGATCATAACCTGTGAGCAGCAGAAAAAAACATCAGTATTATTGTATGGGATAAAAGTAGTACTTGTATCTGCAATTATCTTTTTTGGTTCTGCTTTTTCAATTATGGCATTCAATAATGATGTTGGAGGTACGGAACTGTTTGGCCAGATCTACGAACAGGTAACTGGAAAGAAAAGTGATGGTTTTACTGTTTTGGAAATCACATATGCGATTGGCCTGACTGTCGGGATTCTTGTGTTCTTTAATCATTTTGGAAAGAAACGCTTTACGGCGGATCCGACACCTATGGAAATTCAGATGAGAATCTATGAAAATGATATACAGACAACGCTGGTAGAAAATGCATCCAGAAAAAAAGAAATGCAAGGTGAAAAACAATGATGTGGTGGAAGTATCTTCTTCTGGCTTTTGTGGGATTGAGCGCCGGAGCAGTGGCGGCCGGAGGTGTGTTTTCATTTATTGTAGAACTGGGTGTGGTTTCAGATTTTGCAGACAGAACGCATACAGCAAAATGCAGTTTGTGTTATGAAAATATGATCGTTGCAGGCGCGGTGCTCGGAAATCTGTTTCAGCTTTTTAAGCTTCGTATACCTGGTGGCCAGATGTTTCTGGGGGCATACGGATTGTTTGCAGGCGTTTTTACAGGTTGTTGGGCAATGGCACTGGCTGAAATTCTGAATGTGTTTCCGATTTTTATGCGGCGTGCCAGACTGGTACGTTATCTTACTGTGTTTGTCCTGATGGTAGCACTGGGGAAGGGGATTGGAGAACTTTTCTTTTTCTGGAAAAGATGGTAATACAAAAAAAGCTCCGGCAGATGCGGAGCTTTTTACGTGTGATTTTAAAAACTATTCTTTCATTTTGGGGTGGAAGATCAGACTGGCCAGATAAGAAAAAATCAATGCAGAGGAAACTCCGACTGCACAGGCGGTAAAACCACCGGAGAACAGACCGAGAAAACCGTCAGAGTCAACAGATTTTTTTATGCCCAGCCAGAGAATGTTTCCGAACCCCAGAAGAGGAACACTTGCGCCTGCGCCCGCATAATCGACAAAGGGCTGGTAAATACCGACAGCACTTAATACCGCACCGGAACAGACCAGAAGCACCATGACACGGCCAGGAAGAAGTCTGGTTCTGTCCAGGAGAATCTGAACAAGTGCACAGATGAGGCCGCCAACCCAGAATGCATTAAAATAGTCCATGATCATACCTCCGTTTTTCTGCTGATGTGTTCAATAACAAGTGCATGGGCAATTCCTGCGACAGGTTCTCCCTCATTGAAACTGACTTTGGAAAGCATGGCACCGGTTGGAACAAAGAGGATGCGTTTCCAGAAACCGGAAACAACTCTGGGCAGTATATATGCTGCCAGTACGGAGGCAGCACAGCCGCATCCGCTTCCGCCGGAATGTGTATCCTGACATTTGTTATCGTAGATCAGAAGTCCACAGTCCTGATGAACAGGGGCGAGATCAAAATCTGACTTGTTCATAAGATCAAGAAGAATCTGGCGACCGATCATTCCGAGATCACCGGTGATGACAGCATCATAATCGGTGGGACTGCGCCGGAAATCATGCAGATGCTGTGAAATTGTATCGCAGGCAGCAGGAGCCATACAGCCTCCCATATTGAGGGAGTCCCGAAAACCGAAGTCTATGACTTTGCCTGTTGTAATACCGGTGATCGCAACGTATCCGAGACTGCTTTGGAGGGGCGCGGCACCAACAGTACTTTTGGGAACCGGCGGGGTGGGGCCGAGAATGCATGCACCACTTCCGGTGACGGTCCATGTGGCAGAAAGGGGACGTTGACATCCATATCCGAGAGGAAAGCGAAATTCTTTTTCGGCAGTTGCAAAATGACTGGATGTGGCACAGAGAATGTGTGAACCGTATCCGGCAGATACCATAACAGCACCAAGGGAAAGAGATTCGCCCATGGTTGAGCATGCACCGTACAGACCAAAAAAAGGAATTCCCATCTCAGCAATACCAAAAGAAGAGGCAATTGTCTGTGCAAGAAGATCACCGGCAAAAACAAATTGTATATTTTCAGGCGTAAGGCCTGCTTTTCCAATTGCAAGAGCGGCTGCCTCTTTCTGTAAGGTGCTTTCGGCGGCTTCCCATTTTTTTTCACCGAACATTGGATCTTCACAGATCATGTCAAAACAGGATTTTAATGGACCGTTTCCTTCCTTGGGGCCGACAACCGATGCGCAGCTCTGAAAATAGACCGGATGCGAAAAAGAAATACTTGCTTTTCCGGTAATCGTTCCTGGATTCATAAAAGCACCTCCGTAACAGTAAAAATAAAATAGATAAGACCGAGAAGCCAGGAACTCAAGATTCCATACAGAATAACCGGTCCGGCAATGGTGAAAATCTTACATCCAATCCCGAATACGTGCCCTTCTGCCCGATATTCAATGGCAGATGCTGCTACCGAATTGGCAAATCCGGTAATGGGAACCAGACTGCCGGCACCACCAAACTTTCCTATTTTGGAATAAATGTTAAGTCCTGTCAGGATGACGCTGATGAGGATCAGAAACAGAGAACACCAGCTTCCGGCAGTTTCTTTGTCTGCGCCCATGGAAGAAAAGATGTTCAGAAAAATCTGTCCCAAAACACAGATAAAACCTCCGGTTATAAAGGCTTTAAGCATATTCAGTGGAAGATTGTGGACAGGAGTGATGCTTTTAACATACTCGGCATAGGCCTGCTGCTTTTCGTTTTGCTTTGTTTCTGGCATGTTTTTCATCCTTTCGTGTGTTTTTTGATGAGACAAAAATATTTGTAAAAAAAGTATGTTTTCTTTTGACTTTTATATGATTTATGCATATAATGAGAAGGCTTATGGCAATTAAGAAAAGTAAAAGAAGACAATTAATGTCAGTATTATATGGAATTATGCAGAATTCATGCATCAATCATTAAAAAAGTATGAAAAACTGTACATTTTTTTGAGGGAATAGTATAATTAACTGAGGTGGGGATAGAGAAAGTTCTACAAATAAAATAATGAAAGGCAGGAGGAGGTTTGCACATGTACGATGCTTTTTCCCGGATGGAAAATCTGCTTGGGGACAGAAGTGTAGAACGTCTTTGCGGTGTGAAAATAGCAATATTTGGCATTGGCGGTATAGGTTCGTATGTGGTGGAAGCTCTGGCACGCTGCGGAGTGGGAAGCCTTACGCTTGTTGATCATGCGGACATTTCTCAGACGGATATCAACAGACAGTTATATGCACTGCAGTCGACGGTGGGTCGCAAAAAAGTTCAGGTTGCAAAAGAACACATCAGAGATATTGATGAGAATATTCTGGTACATACTTATGAAACCTGTTACAGCAGTGATACAGCGGGAATGTTTGATCTGAAAGCTTATGATTATATTGTGGATGCAATGGATTCTGTGAAATCCAAAATTATTCTGATCGAGCGGGCCAAGGCCAGTGGAATACCAGTGATATCATGCCTTGCGACGGAGAATAAACTGAATCCGGCAAGACTTGAAATTGCAGATATTTCCAGAGTCAGTAATGATCCGGTTGCGAAGACTATGCGTATGGAACTGCGAAAGAAAAACATCAGAAAAATAAAAGTTTTGTATTCTCGTGAAAGAAATCTGAAAGAAAAAAAGACGGGAAAAATCAGAAGAGAAGGTGCAGAGCTGCCGGCGAGACGAAATGGAAGTATTTCGTTTGTTCAGGGAGCGGCGGGAATGCTGGTATCTGGGGAAGTGATCAGAGATCTTCTCTGTGAGAAAACAAAAAGTAAGAGGTAAGTGACAACTGCATAATAACATTTGGAAAGATAGAGGACAGAATCTGTGAATGAAGAAATAAAACAGAAGTTTTGCCGGGAATTTGGAGAAAACAGAGTCCTTCTGGAAGAACCGATGAAACGTCATACGACATTTCGCATTGGTGGACCGGCAGAAATCTTTGTGATACCTGACAACATAGAAGATGTACGTAAAATAATCGAAATCTGCAATGCGGAAGACATTCCGTATTTTATTCTTGGAAATGGCAGTAATCTTCTTGTAAGTGACAAGGGATACAGAGGCGTTGTAATACAGATAGATCGTAATTTCGGAACAGTTGAAATCAAAGGAACGGAAATACATGCGTCTGCAGGTGCATTGCTTTCTGCGATTGCGGCAGCAGCCAGAAAAGAAGCTCTGACCGGCTTCGAGTTTGCGGGAGGAATTCCGGGAACGCTGGGCGGTGCAGTAGTAATGAATGCGGGTGCATATGGTGGAGAACTTAAAGATGTTCTCAAGTCTGTTACAGTGATGGATCAAAAAGGAAATATTTTTGAAATTCCTGCGGAAGAACTTCAGATGGGATACAGAACCAGTATTATTAAAACAGCAGGATATATTGTTTTGAATGCGGTGCTTTCACTGAAAGAGGGAAATCCTGAAGAAATTAAGAAGCTTACCAGGGAATTAAGTGAGCAGCGTATTTCAAAACAGCCATTGGAGTATCCAAGTGCAGGAAGCACATTTAAACGTCCGGAAGGATATTTTGCTGGTAAACTGATTATGGACAGTGGCCTTCGCGGATATCAGGTAGGCGGTGCACAGGTTTCAGAAAAACATTGTGGTTTTGTAATCAATACGGGTGATGCTACTGCAGAAGATGTGTGCAGTCTCATGAAGAATGTGATAGAAATTGTGCATGAGAAGTTTGGAGTGACACTTGAACCGGAAGTAAAATTTCTGGGAGAATTTTAACAGGAGATAAAAAATGCGGCTTGTAATAGTTACAGGAATGTCAGGAGCAGGAAAAACTACAGCGCTCAAAATGCTGGAAGATGCCGGATATTTCTGTGTAGATAATCTTCCGATCCCGCTGGTGGGAAAATTTGTTTCCCTGATGGTGGGAGCACAGGAAGAAGAAGTACAGAATGCAGCAATAGGGATTGACGCGCGAAGCGGAAGAGTGCTGGATGAACTCGAAGCTGTGCTGGACAGGCTGAAAGCAGAAGGGTATACGTTTGAAATCCTTTTTCTTGATGCAGATGATAAAGTCCTTGTCAAGAGATATAAGGAATCAAGAAGAAGCCATCCGCTTGCAATGACCGGCAGAGTGGACGAGGGAATCAGTCTGGAACGTAAAAAGACAGAATTTCTCAGAAAAAGAGCGGACTATATTATAGATACGACACGCCTTCTCACCAGAGAACTGAAGAATGAGTTGAATAATATTTTTGTAGACAACGGGAAATTCAGCAACATGGTGATCTCGGTCCTGTCCTTTGGGTTTAAATATGGTATACCGGAAGATGCAGATCTTGTATTTGATGTCCGTTTTCTTCCAAATCCATATTATGTAGATGAACTGAGACCGCTGACGGGAAAAGATGACAGAGTATATAATTATGTCATGGATACCGAGACAGCACGTCAGTTTGCTGCGAAACTGGAGGATATGATAAAGTTTCTTATTCCGAATTATGCTAAGGAAGGAAAGACCAGTCTTGTGATCGCGATAGGATGCACCGGAGGCAAGCATCGGTCTGTGACACTGGCAAGAGTTCTTTATGAACGCCTGACAGAAGCAAGAGAGTATGGAATCCGACTGGAACACAGAGATATAGGAAAAGATGCTTTGCTGAAGAAATAAGTATCAGAACAGGAGAAACGGAAATGTCTTTTTCGGGGATGGTGAAAGAAGAACTTTCCAGACAGATCAGCATGGCAAGGCATTGCCGGATAGCAGAAATATCGGCATTGTTGAGTGCCTGTGGGAGAATGACTCAGGATGGCAGGCTTCGCTTTCAGACAGAAAATGATGCTGTGGTGAGAAAGTACTTTACATTATTACAAAAAACATTTAATATAGAGACAGAAATAGCCATTCGTGAAAGCCGTCAGATGAAGAAAGGAAATGTATATTATGTGGAGATTGTGGCTCCGGAAGAAATACAGACAGTACTTCAGGGGACGAAGCTTTCAGTGAATGAGGATGACGGAAATACGTTGTATTCGGACAATGGACTGATTACACAGCAGAATTGCTGTAAGCGTGCATTTATCCGGGGGGCTTTTCTGGCATCGGGTTCGATCAGTGATCCGGAGAAAGGATATCACTTTGAGATCGTGAACCAGTGTGAGCAAAAGGCCCAACATCTGCAGAGCATTATTTGCAACTTTGATATTGACGCAAAGATTGTTGTGCGTAAGAAATCATATGTGGTCTATGTGAAAGAAGGCGCGCAGATCGTAGATATGCTGGCAATCATGGAAGCGAATGTTGCTCTTATGAATCTGGAAAATATTCGGATTCTTAAGGAAATGCGTAATTCTGTTAACCGAAAAGTAAACTGTGAAACAGCAAACATTAATAAAACGGTAAATGCGGCAGTTAAGCAGATTGAAGATATCAGGCTTATTGAAAAGAAAATGGGTTTTCATAACCTGAGCAATGGGCTGTCAGAGATCGCTGAACTGAGACTGCAATATCCGGAAGCTACACTTAAAGAATTAGGAAGGATGTTAAATCCGCAGGTGGGCAAATCAGGGGTAAATCATCGGCTGAGAAAACTAAGCGAAATAGCTGATGAACTGCGGATGAACGAGGAGGATTTATTATGATTAAAAAACCGATCACTATTCACTTATCTACAGGACTCGAAGCACGACCGGTTGCTCAGTTGGTTCAGGTTGCCAGCCAGTTTAACAGTGAGATTTATGTTGAAATTGGTAGAAAAAAAGTAAATGCTAAAAGTATTATGGGGATGATGACGCTGGGACTTGACGCTGGTGAAGAGATTACACTTTCTGCAAATGGCGATGATGAAGAAGCGGCAATGCAGAGTATAGAGAATTATTTAAGTAATCAGTAATTAAAATTAATAACACATAAAAAGCATTGCCGGGAAGAAGACCGATTCCAGGGCAATGCTTTTAAAAAGGTGAACCAAAGCAAAGGAGATACCAATGTCAAGATTTTTAAAGTTTATTGTACATTTTATTGTTGTATGTACGATCGTGTGTGTTCTGGGACTGGCGTTACCGCCATTTTTTGGAATCAGAACGGTTATAATGGATACATCAGACAAAGCTACGAACTTGCCGGTGGGATCGGTGACTTATGCGATACCAGTAAAAACAGAAGAAGTTGCTGCGGGAACACCAATCCTTGTACAGGAAGATTCAAAAACATATCGTTACAATCTTGTTAGTGTGAATAAAGAAAATAATACAGGAACAGTAATTGATGTAAATGGATCCGCACAGGAATCTATTACGGTATCTGTAAAAAACTGGGTACCTAAGATAGTAGTCACAGTTCCTTTTATCGGTTATCTGCTTGTTGCAACAGAGAGCGTTGAAGGTCTGATTATTCTTGGACTTGTAATTCTTTTCCTTATTATATTGTATGTGATTGCGGAGCTGTGGAAAAAGGAGCCGGAAGATGATGAGTATGAAGATTCTTACGGAGACACACAGCGAGTAAAAACAGCAAAAGAGCTTAAGATGGAAGAAAAGGCTCGGGCAAGAAAGATGAAAGAAGAAGATAAAGAACTTCTTTATGGAGACAAAGAAAAGAAAAAACGCAGCAAGAAAGAAGAGAAGGCGAAAAGAAAGAAAATTCGTACAGGCGGCTTTGTGGATGAAATCTATGAAGATGATTTTGATGATGAAGCTGAGCCGGAAGAAACAATGCGTCCTGTGAGAAATGTTCAGACAGCAACAAGCGAAGCTCATGAACTTCTGAAAAAAGAAATTGCAGCAGCTACAGCGGA
Organism: uncultured Blautia sp.; assembly: GCF_934372025.1. Classification (GTDB taxonomy): domain Bacteria; phylum Bacillota; class Clostridia; order Lachnospirales; family Lachnospiraceae; genus Blautia_A. The sequence continues at coordinate 2,006 of NZ_CAKROJ010000018.1, read as the reverse complement.
TGATGCACAGGAAAGTCAGGATGAATATTATGACATGCCTGCAAGAACAACAGAGAGAACTTCTTTTGCTGACAGTGATTTTGATGAGGATGAGCTGGAAGAGGAAGAACCGGTCGAGATTAAAAAGCTTGCGATTCCGAGAAGAACAGCTACTCAGCTTGCAAACAGAGCTCGCAAAGCGGGTGATGCGCCGGATGTTGTAAGAGATTCTATTACAAAAGTAACATTATTTGATTACTCTGACATTATTGCCGGAGACAATGATGATGACGAAGAAGAGTAGAGAGTATTATTATAAGAAATAAAATTATTGCGAGCAGTAATAAGGTAAAGAGAAGTGACACTGAAATTTTCGGAGTCACTTCTTTTTTGATGTTTTTAGTGAAAAAAATTGTATTTATAAAAAAACAAAAATAATTTTAAAAAGTACTTGCATAAGAGAGAGGTCTTGTGTATAATAATCCTTGCTGTGACATGATAGCAATGAAGCGCGAGGTTGCCGTCAGGATATGACGGGTTTTCCGTGGAGCGAATGTCAAGTTAGGAAACTGACGACAAGTCACTGTACAAGTTCAGAAACCATCAACGGGATGGACGTGTGTAGAGAAGTCGAAAGACACACACGGAGATGTGTACAGTCGCCGCTTGTCGTACTGCATAATTGAGTACGAATAGGAGGAGACTTTTTTTATGGCAAATCAGGTAATGAGAATCACATTAAAGGCTTATGATCATCAGTTAGTAGATGCATCTGCAGCAAAAATCATCGAGACTGTTAAAAAGAACGGAGCAACAGTTAGCGGACCGGTTCCGCTTCCGACTAAGAAGGAAGTTGTTACAATCTTAAGAGCTGTTCACAAATACAAAGATTCCAGAGAACAGTTCGAACAGAGAACTCATAAGAGACTCATCGATATCATGACACCAACTCAGAAAACAGTTGATGCACTTTCCAGACTGGAAATGCCAGCAGGTGTTAACATCGATATCAAGATGAAAACAAAATAATTTAAACTCGTTTTAAATGCCCTTTCGGGCGTTTCAAAAAACTATATGATTGCCGTAATGGTAATCCGCTATAAGGAGGAAGAAAGAATGAAGAAAGCTATTTTAGCTACTAAAGTCGGAATGACTCAGATCTTCAATGAAGATGGCCAGTTAATTCCGGTAACCGTTTTACAGGCTGGTCCATGCGTTGTAACTCAGGTTAAGACAGAGGAAAACGACGGATACGCTGCAGTTCAGGTGGGCTATGGCGAGATCAGAGAAAAACTGGTTAACAAACCGGAAAAAGGTCACTTTGACAAAGCTGGTGTAGCAGTTAAGAGATTTGTAAAAGAATTCAAATTTGATAATGCTGCAGAATACACTGTAGGACAGGAAATTAAAGCTGATATCTTTGCAGACGGCGATCACATCGATGCAACTGCTGTTTCCAAAGGTAAAGGTTTCCAGGGTGCTATCAAGAGACATGGACAGTCCAGAGGACCTATGGCTCACGGCTCCAAATATCATCGTCATGCTGGTTCCAACGGTGCTTGCTCCGATCCGAGTAAAGTATTCAAAGGAAAGAACATGCCGGGTCACATGGGAAATGTACAGGTTACTGTACAGAACCTTGAGATTGTTCGCGTTGACACAGAAAATAACTTACTGTTAGTGAAAGGTGCTATTCCAGGACCTAAGAAATCTCTTGTGACTATCAAAGAGACAGTAAAGTCTTTATAATGAGAAAGGAGGAGCATCAGAATGGCAAACGTAACAGTTTATAATATGGAAGGCAATGAAGTTGGAACAATGGAACTGAACGATGCAGTGTTCGGTGTAGAAATCAACGAACATCTTGTTCATCTTGCTGTTGTTCGTCAGCTTGCAAATAATCGCCAGGGTACTCAGAAAGCAAAAACTCGTTCTGAAGTAAGCGGCGGTGGAAGAAAACCGTGGAGACAGAAAGGAACAGGTCATGCAAGACAGGGTTCCATCCGTGCACCACAGTGGACTGGCGG
>NZ_CAKROJ010000017.1 GCF_934372025.1 uncultured Blautia sp. | reverse complement strand
GTTTATGTTGATGATGAAAAAGCACAGCAGGAATTCATGAACATCAAATACCAGAACAAAGTTCGTCTGGCTAAATATATTCTTGAGCACAACGGAGTAGAGGTAAATCCACGTTCTATCTTCGATGTTCAGGTTAAGAGACTTCATGAGTACAAACGTCAGCTTCTGAACATCCTGCATGTTATTTATCTGTATGATCAGATTAAAAAACATCCGGAAATGGATTTCTATCCAAGAACATTCATCTTCGGTGCAAAAGCATCCGCAGGTTATGCCCGTGCCAAGAAAATCATCAAACTGATCAACTCTGTTGCAGATGTTGTAAATAATGATGCTTCTATCAACGGCAAACTGAAAGTTGTATTCATCGAGAACTATCGTGTATCCAACGCCGAAATGATCTTTGCAGCAGCAGATGTATCTGAGCAGATTTCTACAGCAAGTAAAGAAGCTTCCGGTACAGGTAACATGAAATTCATGCTGAACGGTGCACCGACTCTGGGAACTATGGATGGTGCCAACGTTGAGATCGTTGATGAAGTCGGCAAAGACAATGCATTTATCTTTGGTCTGAGCGCTGATGAAGTAATCAACTATGAAAACAACGGCGGATATGATCCGAGAGTCATCTACAATACAGATGATGAGATCCGTCAGGTACTGACAGAGCTTGTAAATGGAACCTTCTCTTCTGATACAGAACTGTTCCGTGATCTGTACAATTCTCTTCTTAACCAGAACGGTGGAGAGAGAGCAGACCAGTACTTTATCCTTGCTGACTTCCGTTCCTATGCAGCAGCACAGAAGAAAGTGGAAGAAGCATACAAAGATGAAAAAGGCTGGGCTCGTATGGCTATGCTGAACACAGCATGCGCTGGCAAGTTCACATCTGACAGAACAATCCAGGAATACGTAGATGATATCTGGCATCTGGACAAGGTTTTTGTAAAATAAATATTTTGCCCAGGGGACTTCGACAGTCCTCTGGGCTTTTTTAGTTTTTCTTACTTCATTAAATTCTTCCGATATTCTCTCGGACTGCATCCTTTCACTTTGGCAAATACTTTTGAATAGTAGTTTGAATCAGAGAAGCCGACCTTTTCGGCAATGCTGCTGATCGATTCTTTGGTGTTCAGAAGCTCCAGACTTCGTTCAATCCGGTATTCCTGAAGAAAGGTAAAAAGCGTAGTGTTCATGTGTCGTTTAAATAAACGTGTGCACTCGCTCTCACAGAGATGGATGTATTCAGAAATATCTCCAAGTGAGATTGTATTCATATAATTCTGCTCAATAAAAGTAAGGATCTTTCGTATTCTTTCGTATTCTGTGAGGTCCGATGCCGCAGGAGCAGGCTGATGCGGCAGATGTTCGGCTAGCAGTTTCCACATGGCAAGCAAATGAATGGTGATGTCCAGTTCATAAAAATCAGGTTTTTCTTTATCGAGGGATATGAGTTTAAGCATATGCCCGCGGAAATCTCTGTGCCATTTTTCACTGTAATCAATATGAATGGCGCAGAGAGCCAGATTCTGGATAATGGGCTCTACATATTTTGTACAGAGCGTACTCTGAAAAAAACCATAGATCAGTTTGGGGTCGAAGGTGACAGGTATGTAAGAGCAATCCTCCTGATTTTCCATTTCACTACTATGCAGGGCATTGGAATTACAGAAGACAATATCATCTTCTTTCAGATGAAAGGAACGATTATTGACCCGGTAATGCATACAGCCCTTTTTTACATAGGTAATCTCAATCTCCGGGTGGTAGTGCCACATAAAAGAGTTAGAATCGTATTCTGACAGGCATTGGTAGCTGACCAGAAAAGGAAAATGATCACTGCCGTGTTTTTTCAATTCTTTCTGAAATTGGTTGGTGATGATCTGCATAAAGGGCTCCTGTATTTTAAACGCATAAATTTACTGTTATCATTCCTATTATACCAGTTTTTTAATGTGAAACGCAAGATTTTACCTGTTTTTCGCATATTAATTAAGGTAATTTATTATGGATACGATATAATAAACTTAGTTAGAATAAGCGGGTATGTATAAAAACGTAATGTAAAGGAGAACAAAATTATGAATTTACCAGAAACAGCGAAACTTCAGGAAATTTATGGAGAAGCAGAAATCAGCGGTGCACGTTTTAAAAATCTTGCAGATAATTTTGCAAAAATCTATAAACAGGATAAAGCAGAATATTTCACAGCACCGGGAAGAACGGAGATCATCGGTAACCATACAGATCACAATGGCGGTAAAGTAATTGCAGGAAGTATTAATCTTGATACGATTGGAGCCGCTTATCCGAATGGAACCCAGGTAATTCATATTACAAGCGAAGGTTACAGAGATGAGATCGTAGTTGACCTTACAAAGCTCAGCAAAAATAACTACAAAAAAGGTACAGCAGCACTTGTGGCAGGAATGATGGAAGGTGCACAGAAGAATGGATTCAAAACTGCAGGATTTGATGCATATGTGAGCACAAACGTTATCGCAGCAGCAGGTGTCAGCTCCTCTGCATCTTTTGAGATGCTGATCTGTACGATCATTGATTACTTCTTCAATGACAGTAAAATGTCATTCAATGATTATGCAAAGATTGGCCAGTACGCAGAAAATGTATACTGGGATAAGGCATCCGGAATGATGGATCAGATGGCATGTGCAGTTGGCGGTCCGGTTCTTTTTGATTTCTCAGACAGAGATAATCTGGAATACAGCAAGCTTGATTTTTCCTTTGGTAAATTCGGATATAAGCTTGTGATTGTAAATACAGGAAAAGGACATGCAGACTTAAGTCAGGAATATTCTGAGATTCCTGGAGAAATGAAAGCAGTTGCAAAGGTACTTGGTGTAGAACTTCTTCATGAAACAAATGTGGACGCACTTCTTGAACACTGCAATGAGATCGAGGATGACAGAGCGGTTCTCCGTGCACTTCATTTCTTTGGAGAAACTTCTCGTGTAGAAGAAGCGGCAGATGCAATCCATCATGGGGATTATGACAGATTCCTTCAGCTCCTGGATGAATCCGGCAAATCGTCATGGGAACTTCTTCAGAACTGCTATACAATGAAAGACTTCCATGAGCAGAAGATCACCAGAACTCTTGCACTTACACAGCTGTTTCTTAAGAAGATCGGTGCAGGTGTATGCCGTGTTCACGGAGGTGGATTTGCAGGTGTTATCGCTGCAGTTGTTCCGGAAAAAGAACAGGACAACTATGTAGAATATATTTCTAAATTTGTTGGTAAAGAAAACGTTTATCCTATGGATATCCGTGCAATCGGTGCAACACATATCGGATAAAATATACAGATAAAACATAGCAGACGATAACGAAAAAGCTGTCGTATCACAGAGTAAAATTCATCTGTGATGCGGCAGCTTTTTATTGTTAAACTGTAACTATTCAGAAGGTAGTATCCCGCGAGGCGTTTTGGCATGTTTTTTGCCAAAATCCCGAGACATACAAGGCAAAATGCCATCACCGAAGGTGATTTGGAATGCATTTTGACTCGTAACTGTGAGGGTACTGAACAGTTACGTTAAATTAAACCAGAGATTTGTTTTTCTCGAGCATTTCGTGAATAATATTTTGTGTATAAGTACCGAGATGCTTTTGGTCCTCTTTGGAAAGTTCTTTGACATAAATGGGTTTACCATATTCCAGAACGACATGTGTCCGTTTGATCTTTGGAAAATGAGCTTCAAAAATTTCAACTGTATTATTCATGGCCATAGGAATGATTGCACAGCCGGATTTACTGGCAATTTTGAAGCTTCCCTCATGGAATGGAAGAAGTTCCAGATCATCAGCATTTTTATTTCGAGTACCTTCTGGGAAGATACAGATAGAAATACCGGATCTGACCTTTTCAATTGCAGTGAGGATAGTCGTAAGCCCCTGTTTGATATCTGTACGGTCAAGGAAGAGACAGTGCAGATAACGCATCCAGTTTGAAAGAAGCGGATAGCGTTCCATTTCTTTTTTGGCTACATATCCAGTACGGATCGGACAGCGGCTGTAGGTGAGCAGGATATCAAAATAACTTCTGTGGTTTCCGATATAAAGAACTGGTGTGTCTTTTGGAACATTCTCTTCACCGATCACAGTGACTTTGGTTCCGGCCTCCCACAGAATTAATTTGAATACTGCCTGAATGATGCGAAGAGAACTGATCTCTTTGGTTTCAGGTGAGAATTTTCCGATGATCCATTCCACTAAAAGAATCGGAATAGATAAAATCAGAAATCCAATGACCGTAATGGCAACGATAATAAAACGAATCATGATGAATTCCTCTTTCTTTTAAAATAAAAAATGTCCTGTAAAATAAGGCTCTGTTACAAGTATAAGTGATTTTGCAAATACTTGCAATAAATGTTTTGTACTCAGCATAGAATACATATTAAAGAAATGAAATGTCGGGAAATGAGAAGGAATTTATGAAAAGAACACTTTCTCTTCTGTGTCTGGCAGTGTTTTTTCTTATACTTGGAGGATGTCGCATGATACGAATTGAAGAAGGAAACAGAAGGTCTCTTTCATATTCTGTAATGGAAGTTTCACAGATCCCCGAAGAAATGAAAGAACTGATTGAAGAAAAAAAAGAATCAGAATTTCAGATCGCCTATCAGAAAGGAAAGGAATTGTTTCTGGCGAAAGGGTATGGAAGGCAGATGAGCGGAGGTTACAGCATTCAGGTTACAGAACTTTCAGAATCTTCGAATGCTGTTTTTTTTGTAACAAAACTGATTGGTCCAACGGAAGAAGTTCAGGGAGGAGAACCATCATATCCGTATATTGTAATAAAAACAGAATACCGGGATGTTCCGGTGCAGTTTCAGTGAGACAGGAGGATGGATTATTGGAATTAAAAAAGGAAGATATTCAGAGACTGAGAACAAAAAGCAAAGCTGCCAGCCAGATAACATTTGATATGGACTACAATGTGCCGGATATAAAGCCGGATATTGGGCGCATGATACAGAATAAAGGAGATATAACAGTAGAAGAAGTACATCTGACTGATGGGCATGCATTTCTTAAGGGAAAACTGCAGGCGGATATTCTGTATGTTGGTGATGAAGATGGAAAAGTATACAGTCTTTCAGCAAATCTTCCGATGGAAGAAACATTGAATCTGGATGGAATTGTAAATGGGGACAAAATGTGTCTGAAATGGGAAATAGAAGATCTGAGTATCCATATCATCCATTCCAGAAAAATGAATATCAAAGCAGTTGTGACGTTTCATGCTTCAGTGGATGAACTGTCTGGAATCCGTCTTCCGGTATCTTTGAATGATGAAAACGTATCCGTGCAGAAAAAATCTATGCATGTGCTCAGTCTGGCAATACATAAGAAAGATACATTTCGCCTTAAAGAGGAAATCACACTGGTTTCTAATAAACCGAATATAGAAGAACTTCTGTGGTATACAACAGAAGTTCGTGGACTGGATCTCAGACCGGAAGAAAATGTTGTGAAAGTAAAAGGGGAACTTTTTGTATTTGTATTGTATACAGGTGACGATGAGAGCGGAACTCTTCAGTGGCTGGAGCATGCGGTACCATTTAATGGAGAAGTGGAATGTAATGGCTGTACACCGGAAATGATTCCGAATATGGAAGTGTCAGTTATCAATCGGACACTGGAAGTGAAACCGGATGCAGATGGAGAAGAACGCCAGCTTCAGGCGGATGTTGTTCTGGAACTGGATATGAATCTTTATCGTGAGGAAGATTATGATGTGATCATGGATGTATATACCCCATATCGTCAATGTGTTCCAAAGTGCAGAAAGGAGATTATAGAAAGTCTCCTTGTTCGAAATTTTTCCAGATGCAGAATAGCAGACAGAATTGAGGTAAAGGAAACACAGGGTAAGATCTTGCAGATATGTCACAGCCAGGGAAAAATAAAAATTGATAAGACGAAAATTGTGAAAAATGGAATTGAAACAGAAGGAATAGTGAGACTGAAAGTACTGTATATTGTTGAAAATGATGAGATGCCTTTTTATTCAATGGAAGCAATGCTGCCGTTCAGTTATGTAATAGAAGCCAGAGGTATAACTGAAAACAGTATATATTATCTGCATACAGATTTGGAACAACTGTCAACAACTATGCTGGACAGCAATGAAATTGAAATAAGGGCAACGATAGGTTTAAATGCGCTTGTAATACAGTGCAGTGAAGAGATGATCCTTGAAAAAATAGAAGAGCTTCCTCTGGAACAGGAAAAAATCCGGAGTATGCCGGGAATTATAGTATATGTGGTACAACAGGGAGATACACTGTGGAATATCGCAAAAAAATTTTATACAACGGTAGAAGAGATCAGACAAATGAATGAACTGGAAGAAGAGGAGCTGTCAGTTGGTACACCACTGTTGCTGGTAAAAAAAGTGGAAGAATGAGTCTTGAATTTCATTGTAAAATCGGATAAAATAAGCATATCGTGTCTGTATACAAAGTACAATAAGATGAACAATACAAAAGATGGAAGGTGAATTTATGCGTTTACGTGCAATGGCTAAGATTAATCTCGGACTGGATGTTCTTCATAAAAGAGAGGACGGATATCATGAAGTACGAATGATCATGCAGACGATACAGATGTATGATCTTCTTGATATACGTAAAAAATCAGAACCGGGAATATCCCTGTCAACGAATCTTCCATATGTTCCGTCAGATGAGAGAAATCTGGTATATAAAGCTGCGAAGATTCTTATGGATGAGTTTGAAATTAAAGAGGGGCTGTCCATGAAACTGACAAAATTTATCCCGGTAGCAGCTGGCATGGCAGGTGGAAGTTCAGATGCAGCGGCAGCATTTGTCGGTGTGAACCGCCTGTTCCGTCTTGGTCTGAGCGAAGAGGAACTGATGAAACGTGCTGTTCAGGTTGGGGCGGATGTTCCATATTGTGTCATGCGTGGAACTGCACTTGCAGAGGGAATCGGTGAAAAACTGACCAGACTTCCGGGAATACCCAAATGTTATATACTGGTAGGAAAACCGGGAATTAATGTTTCCACAAAACTTGCATATGAAAATCTGCATTTGGATCAGATCCGGTCACATCCTGATATTGATGGAATGATTCAGGATATTGAGAATCAGGATATTCTTGGTCTGACTTCCAGAATGGAGAATGTTTTTGAACCAGGAATCATTGGTGAGTATCCGGTAATTCAGGAAATCAAAGACCTCATGGAGGCAAACGGTGCTCTGAAAGCCATGATGAGCGGAAGCGGGCCGACCGTATTTGGCATTTTTGATGATCGAAGTAAACTTCGAAAAGCGACAGAGGTGCTTCGCAACAGTCATCTGGCGAAGACCGTATTTGCAACACAGATATATAATAAGAAATAGAAAACAGTAGAAAGGGGAAGTACTTATGATAAACGATTTTTCTGTGGATATGAATGAATATCTGCCATTACGGGATGTTGTGTTTAACACACTTCGTAAGGCTATTTTGAAAGGCGAACTGAAGCCAGGTGAAAGACTCATGGAAATTGCACTTGCAGAACGACTTGGTGTAAGCAGAACTCCGGTAAGAGAAGCTATGCGTAAACTGGAACTGGAAGGTCTGGTTGTAATGATTCCCCGAAGAGGTGCTCAGGTAGCTAATATTACAGAGAAAGATCTGAATGATGTTCTGGAAGTTCGTATTGCACTGGAAAATCTTTCAATTGAAAATGCATGTGCACGTATGACAGAAGAGCAGCTGGATGAACTCTGGAAGGCTGCAAAGAGCTTTGAGTCAACCAGGGATGAAGGAAATCTGGTTAAACTTGCGGAAGCAGATGTGGCATTTCATGAGATCATCTACAAATCTTCCGATAACAGAAGGCTGAACCAGGTACTGAATAATCTTCGAGAACAAATTTATCGTTATCGTGTAGAATATTTGAAAGATGAGGAAACAAGAAAGCTTCTTGTCAAGGAGCATGAAGAACTTTACAGGGCGATCAAGAACCGGGATGTCAAACTGGCACAGGAAATTTCCTTTCAGCACATAGAGAATCAGCGTGAGGCAATCATTCGATCTATTCGAGAAGAAACACAAAATCGTTAGAGTTATAAATAAAATTATATAATCTGGATATTCTAAAAGAGATGCATAAGTTATGTATCTCTTTTTTTGTGTAATAGGAGGAAATGATGGAAGAACCGGTAAAAATTTCGACAGATATCCATAAAAATGAAAAATATATCCAGGAGCAATATAAAAACTGTGCGGACATACTGATCCGCTCCATGCGTCTTGGAGAGAATCGAAAAGTGGACTGTCTGATGGTTTATATAGAAGTTGCAGTGTCAAATATGATGCTGGATGATTCAGCGCTTGGAAAAATGATCAACCATTTCTGGGAGAGTTCACCGGAAAAAATACAGGAATTTCTGAATAATAACAGTCTTGGTATTGCAGACGTACGAAAATTGAAAAATATGGATGAAGTATCCGGGGCGGTACTTTCAGGAAATGCGGTCTTTTTTGTAGATGGTTATGATAAAGCAATGAAAATCTCCAGTAAAGGGTATCCGAATATGGGAGTCTGCGAAGCAGAATCAGAAAAGGTTCTTCGGGGCTCGAAAGAGGGATTTTCAGATTCTGTGAAAACGAATTCTGCTCTTGTAAGAAAACGAATCCGTGATACTAGAATGAAGGTAGAAGAATATCAGACGGGCGTACGGTCAAATACGGTCATTCAGATTCTGTATATTGAGGATCTGGTGCATGAAGAACTCCTGGAGAAGATAAAAAGCAGATTGCAGGAATATGAAATTGACGGAATTCTGGACAGCGGAATGTTGGAACAGCTGACAGAAGAACCATGGTATTCACCCTTCCCACAATACCAGGTAACAGAGAGACCGGATCGTGCTGCACTGGAACTTCTGAATGGGAAAATTGTTCTGCTTTGTGATAATTCTCCGTCTGCACTGGTCATGCCGGGGGCATTTAGTGGCTTTATGGAAAGCAGTGAAGACTGGTATCATCATTTTGAGATGGCAACATTTCTTCGAATCCTGCGTTATCTGGCACTTCTCACAGCAACGCTGCTTCCCGGACTTTATCTTGCCGTGATTCGTTTTCATACACAAATACTGCCAACGAATCTGTTGCTCTCCTTTGCAGATGCGAGAGAAGGAGTTCCCTTCTCAAGTGCTGCAGAACTGATCCTGTTGGAACTTGCGTTTGAATTAATTCGGGAAGCGGGAGTCCGCGTGCCAGGCTCTCTTGGAAATGCGATTGGAATTGTCGGAGGACTGATCATCGGTGATGCTGCGGTCAGCGCAAATCTTGTGAGTCCGGTAGTTGTTATGATTGTTGCGCTTACTGCACTTGGTTCCATGGTGATTCCGGATGAAGAGTTCGCAGCTGCTTTTCGATTGTTGAAGTATCTGTTTTTGATTCTGGGCGGTTATCTTGGAATTTACGGAATTGTTCTTGGAATTTATTTTACGCTGGCACATCTGTCCGGGCTTCTGAGCTTTGGAGTTCCATATCTGATTCCTTTTACAGGGAAACAGTCAGATTACAGAACGGGAGATGGGATTTTTCGTATTCCTTTTAAAACAAGAAAATATCGTCCGGTTTATGCAAAAAAGGAACAACGTATTCGATTGAAAAGAAATAATTTTGAAAATCTGAATCAGGCAGAAACTACAGAAAAGGAGGCAGAAAGATGAAGAACAGGGAAAACAACCGAATCTCACAGAGACAGCTGTATCGTCAGATGATTCTTTCGGTTCTGGCACCATTTCTGCTTTGTATTCCGGGTGCAGGGGGAATACAGGGAGTTTCTGGCGCGGCGGGGACTGGAATTGCAGTAGTGATTCTTCTGGTATATATTTTTTTTCTGATAAGAAGTTCGCATGGTTATACCGATCCTGTCAGAATTCTGGGAAAGGTGAAAGGACGACTTCTGGGGATCTTTTTTGTGTCATATCTCATTATGACCAATGTTTATATTCTTAACCTCATAAAAGAGATTGTTCCTGTGTGGGCTGTTTCCGGTATTTCAGTAAAATGGCTTCTTCTGTGGGCAGTTATAATATGTGCTTATGGGACAGATCGTGGAATGCAGAGACGGGGAAGAATGGCAGGAGTATCAGGAGAAATATTTCTGGCAGTAATCGTTATCATGCTTTTCCTTTGTGTGGGTCAGGGAAAAATGGAATATCTGAAAGAAATGCTGGAGGAAAGTTCGTTACAGAGCAAAAAAATCATCGACAGCGCGTATGGCTTTTTATGTGCGTTCTCAGGAATCAGTCTGCTCCCGTTTGTTCTGACCGACGTAGAACATAGAGGAAGTGCCGGAAAAACAGTGATAGCAGCGGTCTTCACAGTGAGTAGTGTTTTGCTGATCGTATTATTCTGTATTCCGGCGGTATTAGGATGGCGAAGAATCCAGAGTGAAACCTATCCCATATTGCCTTTGATGGCAGGAGCGAATCTACCGGGAAATATACTGGCCAGATTTGATGTTCTCTGGCTGGCATTTCTTTTATATGGCATTTTTTTTGCAATCGGAAGCTGTTTTCATTATGGAAACAAGATTCTGGAGATAACACATCTGGGAAATGGAAAATACTGGTTGCCGGCAGCGGCATATGTTTTTTCGCTTGTTCAAATACATGGAAAGAGTGTGGCAGATTTTTACAGTTCGTATCTGAAATACATTTTTGTTCCGGGACTTGTACTCATTCAGACAGGATTTCTTTTTCGCGGACAGAACAGAAAAAAGAAAACGGTCATATCTGCGGCAGGATTATCGGTTATTCTGATGCTGGTGTGTACCGGATGTGCCGGAATAGAGCCGGAAAAAAGGATGTATCCTCTGGCCATGGGGATAGATACAGATGGCAGCGAGTATATCATCACATATGGTATGCCGGATTTACCCAGGGCAACAGGAGGGGGAAAGGCGGAAGAAGGAGATACATCGGTCCTGACAATTCATGGAAACAGTTTTGACAGCATTGAGAAATCTTATGAAAGAACACAGGAAAAATATCTGGATATCGGGCACCTGCAGATCCTGGTCATTGGAAGACATCTGACAGAAACTGACAAGTGGAAGGAGTTTATGGAATATTTGAAAGAGGAACCACTGGCAGGAGAAAATATTTATGTATTTCAGGCAGAGAATCCGGAAGAACTGTTGAAATGGAGTGATGGAGGAACTTCATTTGGGGAATATGTGACAGGACTTATTGAAAACAGGATGGAGAAAGACAGGAAAAAAGGCATCACTCTGCGGCAGGTATATTATCAGTGGTATCAGAGAGGTGTTTTGCAGAAACTGCCGGAAATTACAATGCATGACGATGAAATTCAGGTCTGGATGGAATAATCGGAGGATTTCAGGAAATAATCCTGAAAAGGAGGTTTGGTCATCATGAAAAAAATATACAGAAAGCAAAACAGAGTACTTATTTCAATAGCGGTTGCTCTGCTTCTTATAAGCTTTGGAGGAATTGTAAATACATCGCAGAAAAATGTAGTGATGTGGTGGGGAAGTATTTATCCGGAATTCTGTTTTTCAGAATTAGATTATGATAATAAAAATGTCGAAAAAATTACTTCAGAACAAAAGCCAAAGATTTCCTTCTGGCTTGCGAAAGCCTTTGAGAGGTGGTAATATGTTGATAAGTCTGGAAAAGCATAGCTGTTTTTCCGGATACATAAAACAGAACTGGAGAATTATTTATGAAAATAGATAGAGATGCACCGATTGGTGTATTTGATTCCGGAGTAGGGGGACTGACAGTAGCCCGTGAGATCATGCGAAATCTCCCTTCGGAAAAAATAGTTTATTTTGGTGATACTGCCAGAGTTCCATACGGCAGTAAATCCAGAGACACAGTCATACGTTACTCCAGACAGATCATTCATTTTCTGAAAGAGCAGCAGGTGAAGGCAATTGTTATTGCCTGTAATACAGCAAGCGCGTTTGCACTTGATGATGTTCAGAATGAACAGGATATACCGGTTCTGGGTGTAATCGAAGCTGGTGCACGTGTTGCAGCGGCTGAGACTGTGAATAAGAGAGTTGGGGTAATTGGTACAGTTGGTACAGTAGGAAGCCGGATACATGAAACATATCTGAAAAAAATCGATCCGGAAATCACAGTGATCGGAAAGCCATGTCCGTTGTTTGTGCCACTGGTTGAAGAAGGATGGCTTCATGATCCGGTAACAGTTGAAGTGGCAAAAAGATATCTGCAGGAACTCAAAGACAAAGATGTGGATACTCTGATTCTTGGATGTACACATTATCCACTGATAAGATCTACGATCCGGGAAGTTATGGGAGAAAAGGTGAGACTTGTAAATCCTGCATATGAGACAGCACTGGAACTGAAAAACCTTCTTCAGCAGACAGATATGCTCAGCACGGGAGAACAGCAGGAGGAAATTCCATATCGTTTTTATGTCAGTGACCTGGCAGATGAATTTGAAGAATTTGCAAATTCAATTCTCCCATATGATGTAGAGAGAACTCAGAAGATTGATATAGAGAAATACTAGGAGCAAATACATGAAAAAAGATGTACTTATACATGTGCGGGGACTTCAGATGATAGGACCGGAGGATGAACAGGAAGCGATAGAGATCGTTGTTCCGGGAAAGTATTATTTTCGAAATGGAAGTCATTATCTCCGATATGAAGAGATGATGGATGATACGGCACAGCCAACAGTCAATTATATCAAGATGTCAGCGCAGGGAGTGGAAGTCCGTAAACAGGGTCAGGTAAATGTACATATGGTTTTTGAACAGGGCAAAAAAAATATGACATTCTATTCTACACCGTTTGGAACTCTTCAGATGGGAATTGCAGCAACAGGACTTGAAATTCAGGAAGAGGAAGATAATATTCATATGAAAGTGGACTATGCGCTGGATATGAATGAAGAACACATAGCGGACTGTTATCTTACGATACAGGCTCAGTCAAAAGATTCAGAAGATTTTATATTGTAGATCAGGAGAATAAAATAAATGCCTGGAAGAGTCAAACCTTCCAGGCATTTTGCATGAGTTTTTATTTATTGCGTAATCTTTTGAAAAACCCTTTTTTCTTAGGTGCCGGTGTCTCAAGAGAACCACGGATTCCTTTTACGCCAACGATATATAATCCGCTGACTTCGGCTTTGACTTCTTTTTTGACTGGAATCAGGTCAAAAACTTTTTCGTCTGCGATCAGAACAGAAATTTTTGGTCCGACTTTGGCTTTAACGATTGGCAGTTTGGAACGACGCATAAGCTTCGGTGCCTGATCGATCACCATCTGAGGGAGACCGGATTCTTTTAACGGAAGTCGTTTCTTATCAATGATCAGCATAGAAACGGTCTGTTTAGCAGCTTCAATCTGAGCCTGCTGTTCTTCTTGCTTCTTCTGAGCCTTTTTTCCAAAGAAATAAAGAGCAATCAGAGCACCGATCAGAACGACCAGAATTACAAGAAGGACGATGGTAAGTGTACTCATAGATACCCTCCTCAATATGTAATTTACAAACATGTGTCATGCGAAATATATTCTAACATTATTTATTACAAAAGGCAAACAAATTCAGTAAAATTCGATGAAGAAGAGGAAAAGATATAGTAAAGCATCATGGAAACAGGTATAATAGAACTATGGGGATTTCAGAAATAGCAGCAGAGACTATTATGTCTGTAAACTGTAACCAAAAATAATTCTGGTACACTATAAATTACAGAAAAAAACACTTGGAGAGTTACTATGGAAAGGAAAAACGAAGGGATTACGCACAGAAATCAGGGCAGAATGCGATCAGTTGATAAAGAAAAGAGAGAGAATCTGACCGAAGAACAGGAAAGAATACTTCGGGAAAGACGGCGTGCAAGACGGATAAGAAGACGAAGACAGGAGCGGCGGAGAAAGCTGATAGTTCTGGGAGGAACAGCAGTGATCACCATATTGGTTCTGGTGAGTGCAGTCAGCGGAATCATCAGGTTTGTCAGCAAAGATAATAAACAGAATCTGGTTGCAGAGGAGAAAAAAGAGAGTTCCTCTGTTGACGCAGCAGAAAAAACCAATGCAGATGTAAAATCTCAGGAAGATGTGCTTGCCGATGCGAAACTTATGGCAGCACAGTATGACTATGATGGAGCAATCAGTCTTCTGAAAAAACAGAGCAGCTACAAAGAAAATACAGATATGCAGAATGCGGTTAAGAGTTATGAAACAGATAAAGCTTCCTGTAAATCGTGGCCATTGGAAGAGGTAACACATGTCTTCTATCATACTCTGATCAAAGACACATCAAAAGCATTTGACGGAGATTATAAGGAAGCCGATTATAATCAGGTTATGACAACAATTGATGAGTTTAACAAGATCACTGAGACTATGTACGAAAAAGGCTATGTTATGGTCAGTATCTATGACATGGTTAAAGCAGATGAAAACGGAAATATGACGCGGGGAGAAATCCTTCTTCCGCCAGGAAAGATTCCTTTTGTTCTTTCACAGGATGATGTATGTTATTATCATTATATGGATGGTGATGGATATGCATCCAGACTTATAGTAGATGATAAAGGAAAGGTTCGAAATGAATATATAGAAGATGATGGAACGGTATCCGTAGGGGATTATGATATGGTTCCGCTGATCGACCGTTTTGTAGAAAAACATCCGGACTTTTCATACAGAGGCGCAAAAGGCATTGTTGCACTTACCGGTTATAATGGTATTCTGGGCTATCGTACAGACCAGAGCTATGAGACACGACCAGATGATCTGGATGACAATAAAGTGGAATGGCTGGATGCCCATCCGGACTTCAGTCTTGAGAAGGAAAGAGAAGGCGCCAAAAAAGTTGCAGATGCAATGAAAGCAGAGGGATGGCTTTTTGCAAGTCATACCTGGGGACATCAGAATGTAGCACAGATATCATTGGATACGCTGCAGACAGATACGCAGAAGTTTAAAGACAATGTAGACCCGCTTATCGGTGGAACAGATATCATTATTTTTGCATTTGGAACAGACTTATGTGGTGAAGAAGATTACCATGGTGATAAATTTGAATACTTAAAAGGTGTTGGTTATAATTATTTCTGTAATGTAGACTCAAGTAAGTATTACGTACAGATCAGAGACAGGTATTTCCGCCAGGGGAGAAGAAATTTAGACGGATACCGCATGTATTATAATCCGGAATTGCTGGAGGATCTTTTTGATGTAAAGAGTGTGTTTGATCCGGCAAGACCGACACCAGTACCGCCAATGTCATAAATATAAAGGGGATAGAAATGAAAAAAAGAGCAATCATACTTACAACAGTGCTTATGGCAGCAGCTCTTGCCGGTGGCAGTATCTGTCTGCCGGGCACAGTCAACATAAAAGATAAAATAGTACAGACCGTATATGCAGCAGAGGAAGAATCTTCAGATACAGAAGAGGATTCTGTGCTGGAACAGGCAACGATCATGTACCAGCAGTACAATTATGATGAAGCAATCAAATTACTGAAGGATCAGGATGATTTTACAAAAAACAAAGACTATATGGATCTTGCGGCCAAGTGCCAGATTGCAAAGAAATCTCTGGTTGAATACCCACTGGAGAAGATTACACATGTGTTCTTTCACACGTTGATTGAAGATACTTCCAGAGCATTTGACGGAGATGCAAAATCAGGAAACTATAATCAGGTTATGACGACAGTCAGTGAATTTAATAAGATCATTCAGAGCATGTATGACAAAGGATATGTTCTGGTGAGCCCTCATGATATGGCAACTGTAAATAAAGACGGTACAGTGAGCCGTGGCAAGATCATGGTTCCAGAAGGAAAGATCCCATTCGTCCTTTCTCAGGATGATGTCAGCTATTATCATTATATGGATGGTGACGGATGTGCGTCAAAGCTTGTACTGGATGAGAATGGTGATGTCAAAAACGAATATATAGAAGCAGATGGCAGTGTCTCCGTAGGAGATTATGATATGGTACCGCTTCTTGATTCCTTTATCAAAGAACACCCGGATTTTTCGTATCATGGACGTAAGGGTATTCTTGCGATGACTGGTTATAACGGTGTGTTGGGCTACAGAACCGACAGTGCATACAAGACAAAAGAAAATCTTCAGGATGATCAGAAGAAATTCCTCGAAGACAATCCGGATTTTGATTTCGACAAAGATGTGGCAGAGGCAACAAAAGTAGCAGATGCCATGAAAGCAGAAGGCTGGGAATTTGCCAGTCATACCTGGGGTCATATGAATGCATCAGAGCGTTCCGCTGAGGATCTTGAAACAGATGATAAGAAATGGAAAGCCAATGTAGCACCGATCCTCGGAGATACAGATATGATCATCTTTGCGTTTGGCGCAGATATTGGTGACTGGGAAGGTTACTCTTCTGATAATCCAAAGTTCCAGTATTATAAAAATGCAGGATATGATTATTTTTGTAATGTGGATTCCAGCCAGTACTTTGTACAGATCACGGATCAGTACTTCCGTCAGGGAAGAAGAAATCTGGATGGATACAGAATGTATTACAATCCGGATATGCTGAGTGATCTTTTTAATGTATCCGATGTTTGGGATTCTGCAAGACCGACTCCGGTACCTCCAATGTAATATACAGATTCGAAAGGAGTTTCATTATGAAGAAAAAAGTAGTTATAGCAATGTTGATCATGTGTATGGCTGTATCAGCCACAGCATGTGGTGAAGCAGGCACAAAAGAGACCCAGGATACCAAAACAGAAGCTGCACAGGATACAAAGGATAAGAAGGATGCAGAGGATTCCGGGAAGAAAGCCTCAGCTTCCTCAGTCAGACTTGTATCAGTCTCCGATGTTTCCAAATATGTTACAATTGGAGAATATAAAGGGTTAACACTGGATCGATCTTCCAATACAGTGACAGATGAAGATGTTGATGCAGAAATAGAATACGATCTGGAAGAAAAAGGAACAGAGGTAAGTGATGGAACAGTAGAAGAAGGAGATACCGTAACAATCAACTTTACCGGAACAATTGACGGGAAAGAATTTGACGGTGGTTCAGCAGAGGATTATGATCTTGTCATTGGCGAAGGCGGTATGATTGAAGGTTTTGAGGATGGTATTGTCGGAATGAAAAAAGGCGAGACCAAAGAACTGGATCTGACATTCCCGGATGATTATTATGAAGAGTCTGTTGCAGGTAAAGATGTTGTGTTTAAGATAACCCTTCAGAAATTTACACGCCCTTCAGAACTGAATGATGAATGGGTAGCTGCAAATACAGAATACAAGACCGTTGAGGAATATCGTGCGGCTGTCAAAAAAGAACTGGAACAGAATGAAGCACAGGCAGCAGATTATGATCTTTATAATAATGCATGGAGTGAAGTTCTTGCAGCTTCAGAAGTAAAAGAATTTCCGAAGGAAGATGTAGAGCAGGCAGTCAAGGCATATAAAGAGCTTAATGAAGCATATGTCAAAGAAGCCGGAATGAAAATGTCGGATTTCCTTGAATCACAGGGAATGACAGAAGAAGACTATGAAGAAGACTGTCAGCAGTATGCAGAATCCAAAGTGGAACAGAATCTGATCGTGCAGGGTATTATGGATGCTGAGGGACTCAGCCTTGAGGATGACGAGATACAGACATTGAAAAAGGAACTGGCATCGGAATATGGTTATGAATCTTTTGACGAGCTGGTGGCCGATTATGGTGAACAGGAAGTGAATGAATCTCTGGCATTGATTCGTGTAGAACGTTTTATTGTAGAAAACGCTACAGTTAATGAGACAGATGCAGAAGATAGTGAGGTTGCGAACGAAGATGCAGATTCTGAAAGTGAAGATACCGGAATCGATGCAGATACAGAAAAAATAACAACAAATGATGAAAACAGTGATATAGCAGAAGAAAGTGAGGATACCGCGTCTGAAGATGATGTGGCAAATGAGGGATGATCATAAAAGGTGGAAAGGTTTTTCAGGAAGACGGAAGCTTCAGAGAAGAGACTCTCTATATAAGAGATCACAAATTAACGGAAGCATTTGAAGAAACATCAGATGAGAAAGTTATAAATGCAGAAGGCCTGCTGGTTATTCCGGGGCTTGTAGATATTCACAGTCATGGAGCATATGGAGAAGATTTTTCTGATGGAAATCCGGAAGGGCTGGAAAAAATCCTCAGATATGAACGCCAGAGTGGGATTACATCATATTGTCCGACTTCTATGACTCTGCCTAAGGAACAGCTCAAAAAGATCTTTAGTGGGATCGAAGAAGCCGAAAAGGCAGGAGATGGAGCGAAAGTTGCCGGAATCAATATGGAAGGACCATTTCTTGATCCGGCTAAAAAAGGTGCACATGTAGAAGAATGGATTGCAGAGCCGGACGCAGATTTTGTAAAAGAATTAAATCAGGTATCCGGTGGCCGGGTGAAGCTGGTTACACTTGCACCTAATGTAAAAGGTGCAATGGAGTTTATCCGTGAAATGCAGGGAGAGGTACAGGTATCTCTTGGACATACGGCAGCAGACTATGACTGTTCCTCAGAGGCAATGGCATTGGGCGCACACCATGTAACACATCTTTATAATGCAATGCAGCCACTGGCACACAGAGAACCGGGACTTATTGGCGCGGCGATGGATGATCCGGAATGCATGGTGGAACTGATCTGTGACGGTTATCATATTCATCCGTCTGTGATCAGAGCAACATTCCGTATGTTTGGTCCGGAAAGAGTGATTCTTATCAGCGATTCCATGCGTGCAACCGGTATGGAAAACGGCACATATGAGCTTGGCGGACAGGAAGTAACAGTAAAAGACCGTAAAGCAGTTCTGAAAGACGGTACTCTGGCAGGTTCAGCTACGAATCTGTTTGGCTGCATGTGTAAGGCTATGGAGTTTGGTATTCCGACAGAACAGGCGATTTTTGCAGCAACCAGAAATCCAGCCAGAAGTATTGGAATTTATGACAGAACGGGATCCATTCATACAGGAAAAGAAGCTGATCTTCTTCTTGTAACAGAAGATTTTGAAATAAAAATGGTTATTTAAGTTCTCTCTCTGCAGAAGCTTTGTTGTTATCATTCAGAGATAATAACGTGTCGGGAATTGTCTGTTTAGTTCAGGAATGTGATTGTATTTCGGAATTAAATGCGTTATGATAAGAGGCAGACGATAATAATTATAAAAAATACAGCAGGTGGAGAAATGGATAAGAAGGTATTGCGCGAACGAATGCGCAAAAAGCAACAGCAGATAAGACGACGTCAGATGATGAAGAAGGGTGCGTATATCGTTGCTGTGATTCTCGTATTTGTATTTGTAATACGGGGAATTATTGTACCGGTCATCAATCGGGTCGGCGGAAAAAACGTCGAGAAACCGGCCAAGGTACAGGCTGAAACAGAGACGAAGACGGATACGGATACTGGTGATTCCGGCACGGAAACACAGATTGAGAAGGATACAACTGCAGCAATACGTAAGCCATTAAAAGGTGCCAGTGATCTTACGAAGGCATCACAGCTTACTGTCGGGTGGCATGAGGATGATAATGGTAAATGGTATCAGAATGCAGATGGCACATATTATGCAGGCGGTCTGCAGGAGATAGATGGTTCTACATATTATTTCAGTGATACAGGTTATATTGAGACCGGATGGGTGAGCGTTGGATTTGATGATTATTACTTTAATGATGACGGAACTTATGATTCAAGTCAGCATAAGACAAGAATCGCATTTACATTTGACGATGGTCCTGGAGAGTATACGGATGAACTTCTGGACTGCCTGGAGGAGAACAATGCACATGCAACATTCTTTATGCTTGGGTCGAATGTAGGAAACTGGGAATCAGAAGTACAGAGAATGGTAGATATCGGATGTGAGATCGGAAGTCATTCCTGGGATCATCAAAATCTGTATAATCTGGATATGGATGCTGTTTCCAAACAGTTTACGGATACAGATGCTGCACTGGAGAAGGCGTGTGGACAGAAGGCAAGTGTTGCCAGGGCGCCATATGGAAACTGGAGTGATGACATTATTTCTACTGTAGGTAAGCCGTTCTTTATGTGGTCACTGGATTCAATGGACTGGAGTTATCTGGACGTCAACAAGGACTATGATTCCGTTATGAACGGGGATCTTACAGATGGTTCTATCATACTGATGCATGATATTCATGAACCTTCTGTACAGGCCGCGATCAAAATGATTCCGGAACTTGTAGAGAAAGGTTATAAGCTTATGACAGTCAGTGAACTTGCAGCGGCTAAAGGCGTTACTTTGCAGAATGCAAGTTACTCCGATTTCTGGGACAGTTCGCTTCAGAAAGGACTTGTAGCAGGATATAATGGCAATGCTTCTTCTGATGAAAGCAGTGACGGTTCAGATACATCAGATATTTCAGCAGGGGACAGCAGTTCGGATGATAGTTCAGATGTAAGTGATACCGGTTCTTCAGATATCAGTGATGGAAGTGAGGATAACTCAGGCAACTATTCTGATGGCAGTTCTTCAGGAGATGATAGCTCATCAGGAGACGGATCTGACGGTGATGACTCATCGGGAGGAAGCTCTGATGGTGACGGTTCATCCGGAGAAAGTGGATCATCAGATGGCAGTTACGATGATGGAGGGTATGATGACAGTTCCGGAGACGGTGATTATGCAGATGAAGACTCCGATACGGATGGAAGTTATGATACCGGATATTAATAAGATATGAGATTTTACAAAAGAGGACAAGTTTGGCGGAGATGTCAGATAAGTCCTCTTTTTTTAATTGACGTGGACATTTTGGGTTGGTATAATATGTCTATAAAAACGCAAAATATCAGCACGATAAATGTGCATAATGCTGATGATGTGGCATGTGAAATAAAGTGTCAGAATAATATAATGGTTAAGGGAGGTAGAGTTAAATGGGAGAGAAGTTGCAGTTCACAGAACTGGATCAGTATCTGTTCGGGCAGGGAACCCATTATGACATCTATAAGAAATTAGGAGCTCATCCTACAATTCAGAGACGTAAAAAAGGTGTTTATTTTGCAGTATGGGCACCGAATGCCAGATCAGTTTCTGTTGTGGGAGATTTTAATGACTGGGATACACAGGCAAATCCGATGACAAAGGTCGGAGAGATCGGAGTGTATGAGACCTTCATTCCGGGCGCCAGGGTCGGAGATCTGTATAAGTTTTATATCATAGGATATCATGGAGAAGAGTTATATAAGGCGGATCCATATGGCAATGAAGCAGAACTGAGACCGGGAACGGCATCCAGAGTGGCAGATGTCTCTGATTATAAGTGGAAAGATACTACCTGGATGAAGAAACGTCAGGAATTTGATGAGAAAAAAGACCCAATGGCTATTTATGAAGTCCATCCGGGCTCCTGGAAGAAGCATGAAGCGAAGGATGAAGATGATCCGGGATTCTATAATTATCGTGAACTGGCATATGAGCTTGCTGCCTATGTAAAAAAGATGGGCTATACTCATGTTGAACTTATGGGAATTGCAGAGCATCCGTTTGATGGTTCCTGGGGCTATCAGGTGACAGGATATTATGCACCGACTTCCCGTTATGGAACCGTTCAGGATTTCAAATATATGATCGATTATCTGCACCGTAATAAGATTGGTGTTATTCTTGACTGGGTACCGGCACACTTTCCAAAGGATGCACATGGACTTGCAATGTTTGATGGTACAGCTGTTTATGAGCACGAAGACCCAAGACAGGGAGAGCATCCGGACTGGGGAACCAAGATCTATAATTACGGACGTCCGGAGGTTAAGAACTTCCTGATTGCCAATGCTCTTTACTGGATAGAGGAATGCCATGTTGACGGTCTGCGTGTGGATGCGGTGGCATCAATGCTTTATCTGGACTATGGAAAGAATGATGGAGAATGGGTTGCCAATAAATATGGTGATAACAAAAACCTTGAGGCAATCGAGTTCTTTAAACATCTGAACACAGTCGTTCTCGGAAGAAACCATGGAACGGTTATGATCGCTGAAGAATCAACTGCATGGCCGATGGTTACCGGCAAGGCTGAGGATGGCGGACTTGGATTCTCATTGAAATGGAATATGGGCTGGATGAATGATTTCCTCGAATATATGAAACTGGATCCATATTTCCGTAAAGATAATCATAATAAGATGACTTTCTCCATGACATATGCTTACAGTGAGAAATATGTTCTTGTAATCTCTCATGATGAAGTTGTACATCTGAAATGTTCTATGCTGAACAAGATGCCAGGTCAGCCGGAAGATAAGGTTCGCAATCTTAAAGCAGCATATGCATTTATGCTGTTCCATCCGGGCAAAAAGCTTTTGTTTATGGGACAGGAATTTGGACAGCTTCGCGAGTGGAGTGAGGAGAGAGAACTTGACTGGTATCTTCTGAATGAAGAACCACATCAGGACATTCAGAATTTTGTAAAAGCACTTCTGCATATGTATACTAAATATCCGGCGCTGTATGGTGGTGATGGTGATCCGGGATGCTTTGAATGGATCAACGCAGATGATGCATACAGAAGTATCTTCAGTCTGGTCAGAAAATCTCCGACGAAGAGAAACAATCTCCTGTTTGTTGTTAACTTTACTCCGGTTGATCGTCCGGATTACCGTGTTGGAGTTCCGAAGAAAAAGGCATATAAGCTGATCATGGATGAACATGGCATGCTGGATAAACCGAAGGTGTTTAAGGCAGAAGAACAGGAATGCGATAACAGAGAATTTTCATTTGGCTATGAGCTTCCAGGGTATGGTATAGCAGTATTTACTTACTAATACACTGTGCATAACTACCAAAAAACTGCGGTAATAATTATGAAAGATTAACAAAGAAAAACGTTGCAATTTAACAAAATATAGGTTATACTGAACGCGTCTGAAGGAAATAACTTAACAAGCTCAGTATTTACCTGAGTAACATTAAGTTGAACATAATAATAAACAATTCGAAAGGAGATTTAAAATGAAAGTATCCAATATTAAAGACATCGACAAATTTTTTGACGTAGTAGACAGCTGCAAAGGTAAAGTAGAATTAGTAACAGGTGAAGGAGACAGACTGAACCTTAAATCCAAACTTTCCCAGTATGTATCTCTTGCAAACATTTTCTCCGGCGGAGAAATCCCGGAACTTGAGATCGTAGCATATGAGAAAGAAGATATTGATAAACTTCTCAGCTTCATGATCAACGGCTGATTTTAGTGAGCATAAAAATGGGGGCGTGACTGGTTCATGTCCCCATTACCTGTATAAATGAATCGTAGTTATTGTAAATGAAATATACAGTAATGATTGATAACCAGGGGGTATCTTTGTGCCTCCTGGTCAAATTGCGTTATAAGTTAGTGTAATAAAACAAATAATATAAAGAGTATTTTGAAAACTTATTTTGCCTGTGAGCAGAAAGAGAGGAAATGCAATTATGGAAAAAACTAAAATTGATATTATCTCCGGTTTTCTTGGAGCCGGTAAAACAACACTGATCAAAAAACTTCTGAAAGATGCTTTTCAGGGTGAGCAGGTCGTTCTGATTGAAAATGAATTTGGTGAGATTGGTATTGATGGTGGTTTCCTGAAAGAAGCCGGAATCCAGATTCGTGAGATGAATTCAGGATGTATCTGCTGTTCGCTGGTTGGTGACTTTGGCGCATCTCTGAAAGAAGTGATCAGCAAATATCATCCGGACAGAATCCTGATCGAGCCATCAGGTGTTGGTAAATTGTCAGATGTTATCAAAGCTGTACAGGGCGTTGAAGAAGAGACAGGTCTTGTTCTGAACAGTTATACAACTGTTGTAGATGCCAAGAAATGCAAAATGTATATGAGAAACTTTGGTGAGTTCTTCAACAATCAGGTTGAGTATGCAGGTGCGATCATCATGAGCCGTACAGATATTGTTGACGAAGCAAAAGCTCAGGCATCTCTGGAGCTTCTGCGAGAGATCAATAAAAAAGCAGCAATCATCACGACTCCGATCGAAAATCTGGATGGAAAGAAGCTTCTTGAAGTTATGGAGAATCCGGTATCTCTTGAACAGGAAATGATGGAAGAAGAAGTATGCCCGGAATGTGGACATGTACATGAACATGGTGAACATCATCATCACGACCACGATCATGAGCACCATCATCACGATCATGACCATGAATGCGGATGCGGCCATGATCACGACCATGAGCATGAGCACCATCATCACGACCATGACCATGAATGCGGATGCGGCCATGATCACGATCATGAGCATCATCATCACGATCACGACCATGAATGCGGATGCGGTCATGACCATGAACATGAACATCATCACGACCACGACCATGAATGTGGATGCGGCCATGAACATCATCACCATCATGCAGATGAGGTATTTGCAAGCTGGGGTCGTGAGACAATCAAAAAATATACAAAAGAAAACCTTGAGAAGATGCTTGAAGCCCTTTCTGCATCTGATGAATATGGAATCATTCTTCGTGCAAAAGGTATGCTGCCGGCAGAAAACGGAACATGGATCTACTTTGATATGGTTCCGGAGGAAACAGAGATCCGTGAAGGAGCACCTGAATATACAGGCCGTCTCTGTGTGATCGGTTCCAAACTGAAAGAAGACAAACTGGCTGAGCTTTTTGGCCTGTAATCATAGAGGAGAACATAGATAATGGATGAGATTAAAGTACCGATTTATTTAATGACCGGTTTTCTGGAAAGTGGGAAGACTTCTTTCCTGAATTTTACCATTCAGCAGGAGTATTTCCATACGGATGGTAAAACACTTCTGATCCTCTGCGAAGAGGGAGAGGAGGAATATGATCCGGCGATACTTGAGGCAAATAATACAGTTGTTGAGATTGTAGAAAACGAAGAAGATTTTACAACAGACAGACTGGTTGCCATGGATATCCTTCATCAGCCGGAGCGTGTTATCATAGAATATAATGGTATGTGGCTCGTAAGTAATTTTGAAAAAATGCAGCTTCCAAAAGGATGGGGCGTAGAGCAGCAGATTACCTGTGTGGATGGAAGTACCTTCCAGATGTATATGGCAAATATGAAGTCCATTTTTATGGACATGATCAAAAATACAGATATGGTCATCTTCAACAGATGTAAACAGGATGATCCGCTTCCGACATATCGCCGTGGAATCAAGGTTGCGAACCAGAGAGCAGAAGTTATTTTTGAGGATGAAGAAGGCGAGCTTGATGATATTTTCCAGGATGAGATGCCATTCGACATGGATGCGCCGGTAATTGAAATTCTGCCGGAGGATTATGGTATCTGGTTTGTAGATGCGATGGATCATCCGGAAAATTATGACAGTAAGACTGTCAGATTTAAGGCAAGAGTTATGAAACCGCGCGGAATGGGAAGCAAATTCTTTGTTCCGGGACGTACAGCAATGACCTGCTGTGCAGATGATACTACCTTCCTTGGTTATGTATGCAAGAGTGCTTATGCACCAAAGCTTACACCGGGACAGTGGGTAGATGTTACTGCCAGAGTAGGCATTGAGAGACGCAGTGAATATCAGGGTGAAGAGGGCATTGTGCTCTATGCTGAGAATGTAGAACCTTGTGACGCACTGGAAGATGAAATGGTTTACTTTAATTAAAACAGTGAGGAAGTTTTCATGTATCTGATCGCAGGTTTGGGAAATCCCGGAAAACAGTATGAGGCAACGCGTCATAACATGGGATTTGATGTAATAGATAAGCTTGTGGAAGAATTTAATGTTCCGCAGGCAGGTGTAAAATTCAATGCTATGTACGGAAAGGGAAGAATCGGAGGAGAACCGGTCATTCTGATGAAACCACTTTCTTATATGAACCTCAGCGGAGGTCCGATCCGGGACATGGCAAATTATTTCAAAATTGATCCGGAAACAGAATTGATCGTTATTTATGATGATATCGATACAGAGCCGGGACAGCTTCGTGTACGCAAGAAAGGCAGTGCCGGCGGACACAACGGAATCAAAAGTATCATTCAGCAGCTGGGAACACAGAATTTTATGCGTGTCCGTGTTGGAGTAGGCGCAAAACCGAAGGACTGGGATCTGGCAGATTATGTTCTTGGAAGATTTGACAGGGATGACCGTCAGCTGGTGGAAGACGCGCAGGACAGAGCCTGTGAAGCTGTAGAGATGATTCTGGCTGACAGTGTGGATGCAGCTATGAACAAGTTTAATGTCAGTAAAAAGAAAGCGGAGAATGTATGAATACATTTTTGCAGCCTCTGCAGAGCCTTGCAGAGATGGAAGAAATACAGAAACAGGCAAAAAAGAATCGTGGAATTCTGGAGATCAGTGGTTGTATGGAGTCCCAGAAAGCTCATCTTATGTATGGGCTTTCCGGGCTTTTTCCATGTCATCTGATAATTACAGCAGATGAAAAATCTGCGAAAGAGATATATGAAGATTATCGTTTTTATGATAAACAGGTTTATTATTATCCGGCCAAGGATCTTCTTTTCTTTCAGGCTGATATTCACGGAAATCTTCTGATTCGTCAGAGAATGCAGGTAATCCGGGCAATTCTGGAGAGACAGGCTGAGATCACAGTTGTTACCAGCATTGATGGATGTATGGATTATCTTGTCCCTCTTGAAAAAATAGAAAAACAGTTGATTCACTTCAGAAATGACAGTACTCTTGATATGGATAAACTGACGGCCGCTCTTGTGCATATGGGATATGAGCGCGTCGGTCAGGTGGAAATGCCGGGGCAGTTTTCTATCCGGGGTGGAATTATTGATATTTATTCTCTGACAGAAGAAAATCCCTGGCGAATTGAGCTCTGGGGAGATGAGATTGATTCGATTCGAAGCTTTGATGCGCAGAGCCAGCGTTCGCTGGAAAATCTGGATGATATTACGATTTATCCGGCAGCCGAGCAGCTGATGGAAAAGAACGGTGTTTCTTTCCTGGACTATTTTGAAGAGAAGGAGACATTGATCTTTCTGGATGAACTGAATCATCTGGAAGAAAATGCAAAGGCTGTGCAGGAGGAATTTCAGTTAAGCTGTCAGAACCGAAAAGAAAAAGGCGAAACTGTACTTTCCGGGGACTGGATGTGTACGTGGGAAGAACTGTGCCATAAGCTTAATAACAGAAACTGTGTAGCAATGTCTTTGCTGGATCCGAAAAAATCGAGCTGGAAGATTTCAGAACAGTTTAATATCACTGTGAAGTCTATGAGTTCCTATCAGAGTAGTTTTGAACTTCTGGTGAAAGATCTGAAACAGTACAAAAAAGAAGGCTATCAGATCGTGGTTCTGTCAGGCTCCAGAACCCGTGCAGAGCGACTTGCAAAGGATCTGCAGGAACAGGGATTAAATGCGTTCTATGGGCAGAATTCGGATCGTATTCTGCAGGCCGGAGAGATCATGGTAGCATATGGACATGCGCGTAAGGGATTTGAATATCCTCTGGTCAAGTTTGCAGTTATTACAGAAACAGATATCTTTGGCAAAGAGCAGAAAAAACGTAAAAAGAAAAAAGAATATAACGGAAGAAGAATCCAGGATTTTTCGGAGCTTTCCATTGGAGATTATGTTGTTCATGAAAAACATGGTCTTGGTATTTACAAAGGAATTGAGAAAGTAGCTGTAGATAAAGTTGCCAAGGATTATATCAAGATTGAGTATCGTAATGGCAGTAATCTGTATATTCTTGCAACTCAGCTGGATGCTCTGCAGAAATACTCCGGAGCAGAGACTGCAAAACCACCGAAACTGAATCGTCTTGGTGGGCAGGAGTGGAAAAAGACAAAATCAAAAGTCCGCGGAGCTGTACAGAACATTGCACGGGAATTGGTAGAGCTTTACGCAGTACGTCAGGAAAAAGAAGGCTATGTATGTGGGCCGGATACTGTATGGCAGAGGGAATTTGAAGAGATGTTTCCATATGAGGAGACGGAAGATCAGCTGGCCGCGATCGAAGATACCAAGAAAGACATGGAAAGCACCAAGATCATGGATCGTCTTGTGTGTGGAGATGTTGGATATGGTAAAACTGAGGTTGCCCTTCGAGCTGCTTTTAAGGCAGTTCAGGAGAGTCGTCAGGTTGTTTACCTGGTGCCGACGACGATTCTTGCACAGCAGGTTTATAATACGTTTATACAGCGAATGAAGGAGTTTCCGGTAAGAGTGGATCTGCTTTGTCGTTTCCGGACAGCAGCACAGCAGAAAAAGACAATCACCGATCTGAAAAAAGGTCAGGTGGATATCATAGTAGGCACTCACAGAGTGCTGTCAAAGGATGTGGAATATAAGAATCTGGGCCTGCTTATTATTGATGAAGAACAGCGGTTTGGTGTTGTTCATAAAGAAAAGATCAAACAGCTGAAAAAGGATATTGATGTACTGACATTGACAGCGACACCAATTCCGAGAACTCTTCATATGAGTATGATCGGGATTCGTGACATGAGTGTGCTGGAAGAACCTCCGATGGATCGTGTTCCGATTCAGACTTATGTTATGGAATACGATGAGGAAACGGTAAGAGAAGCTATCAACCGTGAGCTTCGAAGAGGTGGACAGGTTTACTATGTTTATAATCGTGTTAATGATATTGCAGATGTGGCAGCAAGGATCGCGAAGCTTTTGCCGGATGCACGAGTTGATTTTGCGCATGGACAGATGAGTGAACGTGAGCTGGAAGCAGTTATGTATGCATTTATCAATGGAGATATTGATGTACTTGTTTCTACCACGATCATTGAGACCGGATTGGATATCTCAAATGTAAATACGATGATTATTCACGATTCAGATCGCTATGGACTTTCGCAGCTTTATCAGCTGAGAGGAAGAATCGGTCGATCTAACCGTACGGCATATGCATTTCTGATGTACCGCAGAAACACAATGCTCAAAGAAACCGCAGAGAAGCGTCTTTCTGCGATTCGTGAATATACAGATCTGGGAAGCGGATTTAAGATTGCCATGCGCGATCTGGAACTTCGTGGAGCAGGCAATCTTCTTGGCGCAGAGCAGCATGGTCATATGAACGCAGTGGGTTATGATCTGTACTGTAAGATGCTCAGTGAGGCAGTTAAGGAAGCAAAAGGAATCCACACGATGGAAGACTTTGAAACAACGATCGACCTGAATATGGATGCATTTATACCGGATACCTATATCAGTAATGAATATCAGAAGCTGGATATTTACAAGAGAATTGCGGGGATTGAGACGCAGCAGGATTATGATGATATGCTGGAAGAACTTCTGGATCGTTTTGGAGAAATGCCAAAGGCAGTGCTCAATCTTCTTTCAATTGCCAGAATGAAGGCACAGGCACATCGCTGTTATGTTGTGGAGATCAAGCAGATCGGTAAGGATATGAAGATCACATTATATGAGCGGGCAAAACTGAACCCGGCAGGAATTCCTGCACTGCTGCAGAAATACAGAAGAGGTCTCCAGTTTAAAAATGAGCAGGAGCCAAAATTTATTTTTACTCCGGAGGGAGTAGGGAATACATTATCTGCCCTTACAGACTTTCTGGCAGAATTGGAAATGCTGGTGGAAGAATAAAATATCAGATGCTCAAGGTAAGAGGGGAATCTGTGAAATATCCGTGAAAATCGGCTATTTTTATGATTCTCCTTGCTCTTAAAGAGAAAAAAGTTTATACTCTTATTAATATGCTAGAATTGTGAAGCAATGGAGGAAGAGATGAAAACAATGACAAAAAGAACAGCTGTTGCAGCTCTTACAGGCGTAATGGCAGTGGGAATGCTCACAGGCTGTGGAGAGAAGAAATTAGATGGAACTAAGACTGTAGCAACAGTAGACGGAACAGAAATTCCGCTTGGACTTGTAAGCCTTTCTGTCAGAGAAGGACAGGCACAGACAGAAGCTATGTACAAGAGCTTTATGGGCGGACAGGATTATTCTATCTGGAGTATGGATGCAGAAGATGGTAAGACCTATGGAGAGCAGGCTGTGGAGCAGTCTCTCAAAGATATCGAGCTTATGTATATCATGAAAGAAAAGGCTGCTGATTACAAGGTAGAAATAACAGATGACGATGAGCAGAAAATCGCAGAAGCTGCAGCAGCATTTATGGAAGCAAACAGTGAAGATACTATTCAGGAGCTTGCAGTAAGTGAAGATCAGGTCAAGACTTATCTGGAGCTTCAGACATACAAGAGCAGAATGCATGATCCGATCATCGCAGATGTAGACAAAAATGTATCTGATGAAGAAGCTCAGCAGTCTTCTTTTACCTATGTAAGCATCAGTACAGCAGATTTAAGTGATGATGAAGTCAAACAGAAAAAAGAAGATGCACAGAAGATACTGGATGATCTGAATGCAGCAGGCGCTGACGGAGATTTCAATGAGATCGCAAAAGCAGTAGATGATTCCTATTCTGCAGTAAGCGGCACTTTTGCTGCTAATGAAGATGCGCAGAAGGATGAAGATTCCGACAGCAGTTCTACCAGCACTTATCCGGATGAAGTCATGAAAGTTCTCAGAACTCTGAAAGATGGCGAGATCGGACCGGATGTTATTGAAACAGATTCAGCTTACTATGTAGTTCGTCTGGATAAGGTAAATGATGAAGAAGCTACAGAAACCAAGAAAGAGTCCATCATTTCCACAAGAGAGAGCAATCTTTATAAAGAGACTACAGAGAAGTGGCTTGATGATGCAGACGTCAAGGTTGAAAATAAGGTTCTTAAGACTCTGAAGGTTACAGATAACCATAAATTCTCAATTGCAACTGCCACACCGGAAGTGACAGAAGAAGCAACAGAGACACCAGAAGTAACAGAAGCAGCGTCCTATAACACAGACTCTTCTCTTGAAGTTAAGGACGGAGATAAAGTTAACATTGATTATGTAGGAAAAATTGATGATGTTGCATTTGACGGCGGAAGTACAGATGGACAGGGAACAGATCTTGTAATTGGTTCCGGTTCATACATTGATAATTTTGAAGAGCAGCTGATTGGCGCACATCCAGGAGATGAAGTAAAAGTAACGGTTACCTTCCCAGATGATTACAGCGCAGAAGATCTTGCAGGAAAAGAAGCAGTATTTGATGTTACTGTAAATGGAATTTACGAATAAGATAAACAACAGGAACCCCGCATTTGCGGGGTTCTTGTGATTCATGATCAAAATTCTTCTGAATCAGGTTCGGAGCTGGTACTGTTTCCTCCGGAAACATGGATACCGTTAATTTCTACATCGCCTTCCATAGGAATTACAATGCATTTACGTCCATCGATGATCTGTGTCTCAATCAGTGCTGCACGGTCCGGGTCAACATGAATGATAACATCAGGCGTTTTGATTTCTGTTCGTCTGGTATTGGTAATATTGGCAGCCATAAGAGAAGCATTTTCTCCGGCAATCGCCTCATAAGTCTGATCAAAGGTTTCCAGTCTTTCATCCTCGACACCGCATTCTTCAAACAGGCGTTTCACCTCTGGTTTGGTCAGTACAGCCGGATCAGGAGAATCCTTTTGGGACTCTACCCATTCATTCAGTTTTTCGTGAATATTCATAACGGTGTCATAAGCACAATCCTCGCCAAGAGTCTCTTCAACAAGTGCATTAAAAGAATCGCGCTGTCCACCGGCAGAAAGGGGTGTTGTACATCCAAACATTTCGTCGATGAAAGTGCTGCGGAGCTGCTCTGCATTTTTGCTGTAGTACAGAAGTCCGTGAATATCCGTGCTACGGTCATTAAATACCGGGAAAAGGAAGCCCAGATCCGGCATTTCTACAATCCAGTCACGAATGCGGTCTTCGATATTGTTGGTTTCAGCATTGTAACAGAGTCCTGCTTTAGAGAGATTGACCGGACAGATGCTGCAGAGAATGTGGTCGTAGATCTCATCGGATGCATCAAACATTTCCTGACCATCGGAAGATTTACCAGGAATATCATAAACAGCATGGATCAGGATAATATAATAATTCTCACCATAATCATAATTTTCAATGATTTTGTCGTAAAATTCTTCGAGGATAGCATTATCCTGAAGTTTGCTTCCACGGAGTTTCAGAAGAAATTCCTGTGTGCCGCCTTCCTTTTCCTGTTCAAGAGGGAACTCCATGTTGATCAGATTTTTGCCGACAGTGCCGGATAATGTTTTTTTGAAAATTTCAAAGTATTTGAACATTTCTTCTTCAGACAGAGAAAGAAATGCTTCTTTCAGTTCAGTTTTTTTGTTTTTTTCGCCGTCAACATAACAGCCGCAGATTCGCGTGATTGCGCAATTATTTGGCGAAAACTGTTTTTTGATTTCGGATATTTCTTTTTTATTCATATGTATAGCTCCTGTTTCACAGAATTTCAGTGCGGAAAGCTTCTGCAATTCCACTCAGATTGTAACGATCCGCGAGATCCTGAATGCCGGTCATGATTTCTTCACGGCTGAAATTGTTGGCTTCCAGAAACTCATCATCCTTGCTGTTGAGGTGGTAATAAAACAGAAGTCCAATTTCAAGATTCTGACGGTCTCCTTCACAGGTCATCTCGTACAGCTGATTTTCGGCATCATCAATTCTGCCATTATCAACCAGATCATTTAAATTTGTAAGTATCTGTCTGGCATCTGTGTCTTCGATAACTTCCGGGGTCAGCTCGGAAGCACTTACCTGGAATAACATCTTCATGACTGCACGAACCATTTCACGAATCTGTCGCAGTATATAATCGTCCTGAAGCATTTATATTCTCCCTTCTGCAGGCATTTGCCTGAATATCTTTGTGTGCAAATTGTACCTATCTAGATTATCACAAAAAAGGAGTTTCTTCCAGATAAAAAAGGCTGTTTTGGGAGATATAGTAACGACCAAGTTGCTGTGAACGGAGTGAACAGTAACATGAATATTCAACTTTACGCGATATATATGGAATGTTATAATAAAAAATATTAATTTGTGTAAAAGTTGGTTATAGTGAGTAGTGATAAAGTATGGTTATGGGAAGGATTAGAACAGATGAATAAAGATACTGCAATGACAAAGCAGGAATCTGAAGAGATGATAGCACAACTTAGAAAAGTATTTGAATTTGCTCGGTTATTAGATGCAGATGTACTGGAAACCGGAAACCTGGAAGGCGAAACAAATGAGGATGGATTTCCATGCAAATGTTATGACTTCTGGAAGAGGGGAACACGATGTAAAAACTGTACTTCCAGAGAGGCTTTGGAGAAAAAAACAGAATTGCTGAAACTGGAATATCTGAATTCTACTATTTACCAGGTGATTTCCAAATATGTGGAAATTGATGATAAGCCATATGTCCTGGAACTGATCAATGCCATGAAAACGGACACGATTATGGATGATGATGGACGAATGGAACTGCTCAGGCAGCTTTCCTGTTATAACAAAGCATTATATACGGATGCATTAACAGGAATTTATAACAGACGTTATTACGAAGAACAGATCAAAAAATCGGATATGGCTGCTGGCGTTGCAATGATTGACATGGATGATTTCAAAATTTATAATGATACGTTTGGTCACAATGCAGGAGATCTGGCATTAACTACAGTTGTTGGGATTATCAAATCGAATACACGTCGCACGGATACACTGATCCGAATGGGTGGCGATGAATTTCTGCTTATAATGCCGAATATAACAGAGCAGGTCTTTAATAACAAGCTGAAACAGATTCAGGAAAAAATCTATGCTGCGAAAGTGCCCGGATATTCGCAGCTTCATATATCGGTAAGTATTGGAGGCGTGTTATCCGAGTCGGGGAATGCACTGGAGAATGTGATCCATAAGGCAGATCAGTTTATGTATCAGGCAAAAAACTGCAAAAATATGGTCGTGACAGAACATGATGAAGAAATTATGGATGATATCGAATATGGAGAAACATCCAAAACTCATAAATACAGAATTCTGATCGTGGATGATTCAGAAATGAACCGTACAATCCTGTCTGAGATTTTAAGCGATGAATATGATATTATTGAGGCAAGTAGTGGTGAGACCGCTGTAGACATGCTGAGAAAATATGAGAGAGGAATTTCACTGGTTCTGCTTGATATTGTTATGCCTGGAATGGACGGTTTTGGTGTTCTGGATTATATGAATCGTCATCACTATCTTGAAGATATACCGGTCATTATGATTTCAAGTGAAGATTCCACGGAAAGCGTCCGAAAAGCATATGAAATGGGAGTTTCAGATTATATTAATCGTCCATTTGATGCAGGAGTTGTTCATCGAAGAATCTTTAATATGATCAAACTTTATGCAAAACAGAGACGTCTGATCACTTTGATCACCAATCAGGTATATGAAAAAGAAAAGAATAATCGTATGATGGTTGGAATCCTGAGTCAGATTGTAGAATTCCGTAATGGTGAAAGTGGAAGTCATGTACTTAATATTAATATACTTACCGGAATGCTTCTTGAGAGACTTGTACAGCGAACGGATAAATATAATGTTACATGGTCGGAGCGCCTGTTGATCACTACGGCATCTGCGCTGCATGATATTGGCAAGATTGGCATTGATGATAAGATTTTGAATAAACCTGGGAGATTTACAGAGGAAGAACGTAAGATCATGCAGGAGCACACAATCATCGGAGCCAGAATTCTCGAAAATATGGAAGAATATCAGGATGAGGAATTGATGCGAGTTGCTTATCAGATATGCAGATGGCATCATGAGAGATATGATGGAAAAGGATATCCGGATGGACTTAAGGGTGATGAGATACCAATCTCAGCCCAGGTTGTTGCACTTGCAGACGTATACGATGCACTGGTGAGTGAGCGGGTTTACAAAAAAGCGTGCTCTCACGAGAAAGCAATTCAGATGATTCTGAATGGAGAATGTGGAACATTTAATCCAATCCTCCTGGAATGTCTGTTAGATATTCAGGATAGGATCAAAGATAAAGTAAAAGGAAGTACCCAGGAAGGAAATCCATTTCAGAAGGAAGAAAAAACAGCAAAACTTCAGAACTTTGAGCATGTAAAAGAGGATTTCATGGATGCTGTCTCTAAAAATATGGAAAAAGAATATACAGATCTTGGAAATCCGGAAAGTGCCGATTTTTCCAGGGGGGGGGGGAAAACCAAAATTCTGATGAATGATATGCTAAAAAATTTTTTTGAATAGGAGACAAATGGTATGACAGTCAGAGAATGTTATGAGAAATTAGGATCTGATTTCGATAAAGTACAGAACAGACTTGTAAGCGAAGCTCTGGTAAAGAAATTTGCCCTCAAGTTTCTGGATGATCCAAGCTTTCAGGAATTAAAAACATCATTAGAAGCTGAAGATACAGAAACAGCATTCCGTGCCGCACATACACTGAAGGGCATCTGCCTGAATCTTGGATTTGACAGGCTTCTGGTACCAAGCCAGGAACTGACAGAAAAGCTTCGTGGGGCAGAAAATGTGAATGGTACAGAGGAATTGTTTGCAGCAGTAGAAAAAGAGTACAACAGAACCTGTGAGATATTACATAAGGTTGATTAATAAGGCAGAAAAAACAATATAAGGAGAATTTTCAGGTATGCAAAAGAGAATCCTGATCATAAATACCGGGGGAACTCTTTCCTCTGTAAAAGGTTCCAACGGACTGGTTCCGGGGATGAACAGTGGAGATATGCTTGAAGAATTGCGAATGGTCTCCAGGAATCTGGAATTGGAAGCAGAAGATTTCTGTTCGTTGGACAGTTCTAATATCGGTCCGGAGGACTGGACCGGACTTGCAACGCTGATCGCAGAGAGAAGCTATGATTATCAGGGGATTGTAGTGATCCATGGAACAGACACACTGGCATATACCTCTGCAATGCTGTCATTTATGCTGCAGAATATTTCAATTCCGGTCGTGGTAACCGGAAGCCAGCTGTCTATTGCGAATCCTGTGGCAGATGCACTGGAAAACTGCCGTTGTGGGATTCATATGGCTGCCAGTGGATATCCTGGAGTTTTTGTTGCATTCAACCGTAAAGTTATGCTTGGCTGCAGAGCGTCCAAAGTCCGTACTATGAGTTTTGATGCTTTTGAAAGTATCAATTATCCAAACGTAGGAGAAATCAGCTCTCTGGGGCTTCGTGTATTCGAAAAAAACCTTGTCGATAAAAAAGGAATTTTCAAACCACAGACGTCTTATTCTGATAAGGTGGCTCTTTTAAAATTATATCCGGGAATCAGTCCGGAGATATTGGATATGTATTATGAAAAAGGTTACAGAGCGGTTTATATCGAAGGATTTGGTCTGGGTGGAATGCCTTTTGTAAAAAACGATTTCACAGGAAAAGTCGGTGAAGTGATCGACAAGGGAATGCTGGTGCTTGCCGGAAGTCAGTGTCTGTATGAGGGCAGCAATCTTTCCGTGTATGAAACAGGGCGTCTTGCACTGGAAAAAGGTGTGATCCAGGCATATGATATGACGACAGAAGCAGCCGTGACCAAGCTTATGTGGGTGCTTGGCCAGACCGATGATCTCCGTGAGATGAAAGAGTATTTTTCTATGAATATTGCAGGAGAGGTTAAAATAGAACACATGCCACATAAGATATGGTGTTAGAACCATAGTAATATTTTAACTGGTTCTTCTGGCAGATTTCTGAAACGAGCATACCGTATGCTTCCATGGAAGAAATCTTTTTTTCAGGAAAACGACATGGAGTGTCCGGATAGGTGCATGTTTCGCAGATCATGCAGCAGCCGGTTCCAAGTGGCAGAAACGAAGAATAAGAGGCGTGGAGTCTTTCGAGGAATGTAAGGAAATGTTCCTGGTGAAGATTCTGCGCCTTCATCATTCCGTCCCAATCAAACTCATCCTCTAATTTTGTAACAGTCTGTACAAGAATCCCCTCTTTATAAGAATTAATATTTCCGCGGAGTTCTTCCAGAGAACCGCATCCCGGAGGACAGCTCCAGCGTTTGGCATATTGCTGGCAGCCCTGCGCACACATGTCGCGGACTTCCTGTTTCAGTTCGATTGTATCTGTGTTCAGTGGCGCAGTATAAGAAAAACCTGAATCCAGGGCCATTTCTCTGAGTTGTTCATAATTCATATCTTTCTATTCCCTTCCAAACATTAAATGATCTATATAGCAATCCTGAAATTCCGGACAGGATGCAAGTTCGAGAAACTCAGTCTTTGCTGCCAGTATCTGGCTATGAACAAATTCCCGGCGATTCAGTGCGCACAGTTTGGCACCTTCACCGGCGATGTTTCCGACTGCCTTGATCCGGTCAAGAAGTATGGATGGAATCATGCCGATGCGGCAGGCAGAAGCAGGATTCATATAGCTTCCAAACGCACCTGCAAGATATACCTTCTGGATATCTGAGATATTTACACTCATCTTGTTGGCAAGCAGTTCAATTCCGGAACGAATTGCAGATTTGGCAAGCTGAAGTTCAGAGATATCTTTTTGAGTAAGGCTGACAGTAGAATTATCCAGATAATAAGGGCTCTCTGCCAGTATGCCGGAGTCTGTAAGAATTCCTGTATCCAGAAGTGAGGCTGTCAGGTCAAGAAGTCCGGAACCGCAGATTCCTTTTGGTGGGATATCACCAATCGTATGAAAATAAATACTGCCATTTTGCACGGAAACATGGTCGACAGCGCCAGGGGCTCCGCGCATTCCACAGCTGATCCGGGCACCTTCAAATGCAGGGCCGGCAGCTGTGGAACATGCGATGCGCCTGTGTTTGTTTCCAAGAACCATTTCTCCGTTTGTGCCAATATCGATCATAAGGGTCAGCTCTTCAAGCTGGTCAAAGTGGAGTGCAGTCATGCAGCTTACGGTATCAGCACCGACAAATCCTGCAATGTTCGGGAGAATCCGCAGTTTGCCTTCAGGATGGACAGGAAGCAGAGGGGCTGCAGGAATCTCCATGGCATTGGATACTTTGGGCATGTAAGGTGGAGTGGTCAGTGGTGCAGGATCGATCCCGAGAAAAAGATGATGCATTGCGGTATTGCCGACAACACAGGCAAGAGTGATTTCAGAGGCAGAAATGCCGGCTTTATCTGCAACCTTGCGTGCCAGTTCTGAAAGTGCATCGGTGATACAGCTCTGAATCTCAGAAGGACCGTTTTGCAGCACATATTCAATTCTTGAGATCACATCTGCGCCATAAGCAGTCTGGGGATTCAGGATACTCTCATAAGTCAGTTCCTGTCCGGAACTTCCATCCAAAAGATAACAGACTATAGTTGTGGTTCCGATATCATATGCAAGCACATATCGATCCTGTCCATCCGGCTGAATGTGTTGATCAAGTCCATGATCCATAATCTGAATTGCAGAGGAATCAGGAATACGTACAGTCATATCATTATGGATTACAGTCTGACATGCAAGAGACTTTTGATTATTTATGTAAACCAGGCATTTGCCGCAGGTTCCGTTTCCACCGCAGGGTGCATCCGGAGCACAGTTGTTCTGACGAAGAAGCTGTAAAAGATTCTCTCCATCGCTTGCAGTCAGTATTTTATTTGCAGGTAGGACTGTGATCTGATGTTGACACATTCATTGCTTCCTCCATTGATTTCATAAAATGACCTTTTGATCTTTCTGTCTTAAAGTTCTTTTCTCGAATATATCACCTGAAGCCCGGAATGACAATATGGGATTTGCTAAAGCAGAATAATATCATAATTATCGTAAGATAGTATACATCAATCAGAAAATAAGAGAAGTCTGGAACGAGGGAATATTATAAAATAAAGATGCGGGGACGGATCATATAAGCGGAATGATCTGTCAAAAGATAATGTGTATGACAATGGCACATCAGGAGGGAACAATATGATTATAATAGGAGAAAAACTGAACGGATCCATTCCGTCAGTTGCTAAGGCAATCTCTGAGAAGGATGCGGATCTGATCAGAGAAAGAGCCA
>NZ_CAKROJ010000016.1 GCF_934372025.1 uncultured Blautia sp. | reverse complement strand
TTTAACTGCCTGTTCTGTTATTGTCCGTTGTATGCACTTGGAGATAAGTGTGGCGGGAATTTCAGAATAACAGAAAAAGGAATCAAGGACTGCACGAACTGTCAGCTGCCACATAAAGCGAAGAACTATGGTTATGTAACCGGGAAATACAGCGAGCTGGCGGAACTGATGAGGAAGATGCGGGAAGATAAAGAGTAGTTATTGGTGACGAATGTTTGCTTTTTTGCTTCCCGTTTACGGTGAATATACGCTCCGTTTACTGAACGCGCTTCGTTTCCGAATTTCATACATGCGCTTATTTGCGATTGCTTCGCATAACTCGCTCCGCTCAGACAATGCTCCACAACCGCAGCTAGCATGTATGAAATATACGGAAGACCTCGCCCGACAGCGGCCGCAGGCCGCGAAAATTCCCCCGGGGTGTGGTGGCACCACAAAGATGATACGGGAATGAGAGAAGAGGAATTAATAGTATACATATATTTAAAAAATTATAATAAAGTAGAAAACATCTTACTTTAACTTTATATTTCTATACACAGAAAAAAGAAACAGCTATCCATGCCAAGCTGACTCAGCAAATTTTCGTTAATTTTGCTCATGCTAGCGATGGCTGCGTTGCACTGTCTGAGCACCGTAAGGTGCGAGTTTGCAAAAGCAGTCATCAATAAGCGCATGAGAAAAATTAGAAAATGCAGCGTGTCAGACTGGTTGGATAGCTGTTCCTTTTTTCGTTATAATATATTATAATATATAGTTCCTACCTCTCGCTCAGTATCATCTTCAGCCGAGGAATATCATTATTCAGTATCATCTTCTCAGGGAACATCACTTCATGCACAAACTCCGCCGCACACGTAAAATCCCCGATATGCTCCGCACCATGACTGTCGCTCGACAGCACGATCGGAATCTCATACTTCATGCAATACTTCAGAATTTCCTTGTTATTATCTCTCGTATCCCCACGATATCCATAAGGAGCAAGCGACGCCTCATTAATCTCAAAAATAACCCCATTTTCTTTGGCGCCGACAGCCAGAGTTTCGTAATCGACCGGAAAAGTCGGATTGTCACAATGGCCAAGAATCTTGACGCACGGATGTGTCATGGCATTGAGATAAGCACTGGTGTTTTCTTTAACAGATCCACTTCGATAATTCTGCGCATGCATACTTGCAATCGCATAGTCCAGTTCTCCGAGCAGTTCATCATTCAGATCCAGATGACCGTCGATATCCAGAATATTTAATTCCACGCCAAATAAAAGCTCGATTCCAAATCTTTTCTTTGGAGCATATGTAAGACTTCTGAAATAGGAAGAAGTTCCGGCAGCAAGCGTTCCCGGACCATGATCCGTGATTCCGAGCAGTCTTAATCCTTTCTTTGAAGCAGCCTTTGCCATATCGGAAATCGTACAGGTGGTACCGTGGCCACTTGCAACAGAATGCGTATGCACATCAGAAAGATACATAATGTTCACTCCCTTTGATCTGTAAAAATAGAGAAAAATCATCAGCTTTTTAGTTGAAAATTCTATCTTGATTTCAGTATGGCAGTCAAAACCACAAAAGTCAACCGGAAAATCATATTCCAAATAAAAACCAACATAAAACAAATAAAAACCACAATAAAAACCGCATAAATAAACAAGGAGTAATGTTGGATTTTGTTGACATTTTGGTGACGGTAAGGTATAATGGAAACATATGAATCGTGGCGTACTTTCGCACTCTGATTTGCATTGCATATCGAGGAGGTGCCAGTGGCACGTCTGCTGATACATATGAGATATGGTGTTCGAGACATCATAAGAAAGGAGAAGCGTGGAGATGTTTAATACCACAGATGTTCCAAAGTCATCCAGAATTCCGAAGCTGGTGAAAGCACTTTATGCGAAGATGCCGGTAATCGAATCTGCCAGAGCCAAGTTGATAACAGAATCATACAAGGCTACAGAAGGTGAGCCGATCGTAACAAGACGTGCGGAAGCTTTCGCTCATATTCTCCGGAATATTCCGATCATTATTCGTGATGATGAACTGATTGTTGGAAGCAGCACAATCGCGCCGAGAGGATGCCAGACATTCCCGGAATTTTCCTATCAGTGGCTGGAGGATGAACTGGATACCGTTGAAACGAGGAGCGCGGACCCGTTTTTTATTGCAGAAGAGACCAAACAGGAGTTAAGAGAAGTGCACAAATACTGGAAAGGCAAAACTTCTAGTGATCTTGCTACATCTTATATGGCTCCGGAAGCAATCAAAGCAATTGAACACAACATTTTTACACCGGGCAACTATTTTTATAATGGTGTCGGACATGTAACTGTCAAGTATGAGGAAGTACTTGAGATCGGTTACAAGGGAATCATTGACAGAGCAAAAACAGAACTTTCAAAATGTCAGGTTGGAGATGGCAACTATGTGAAAAAATCTCACTTCCTGAATGCGGTTATTCTTTCCTGTCAGGCAGTTATTGAATACGCTGAACGTTATGCAGAGCTGGCTTCAAAGATGGCAGCTGAGTGTAATGATCCTGTAAGAAAACAGGAACTTCTGCAGATTTCCGAGAACTGCAGCCGTGTACCGGCAAATGGAGCTACAAGCTTCTATGAAGCATGCCAGTCCTTCTGGTTTGTACAGCAGCTCCTTCAGGTTGAATCAAGCGGACATTCAATCTCTCCGGGACGATTTGATCAGTATATGTATCCTTATTATAAGGCAGATCTTGATAAGGGTATCATCACCAGAGAATCCGCACAGGAACTTCTGGATTGTATCTGGGTTAAATTAAACGACCTTAACAAAGTCCGTGACGCAGCATCCGCAGAAGGATTTGCAGGATACAGTCTTTTCCAGAACCTGATCGTTGGCGGACAGGATAAATACGGAAACGACGTTACGAATGATCTTTCTGTTATGTGTATCCTTGCATCCATGCATGTACACCTTCCGATGCCTTCACTTTCCATCCGTGTATGGAATGGATCCCCTCATGAACTGCTGATCAAAGCAGCTGAGCTTACAAGAACAGGTATCGGTCTTCCGGCATACTACAACGATGAAGTTATTATTCCGGCACTCCAGAGCAGAGGACTGACTCTTG
Source organism: uncultured Blautia sp. (assembly GCF_934372025.1). Classification (GTDB taxonomy): domain Bacteria; phylum Bacillota; class Clostridia; order Lachnospirales; family Lachnospiraceae; genus Blautia_A. The sequence goes on along the minus strand of NZ_CAKROJ010000016.1, from coordinate 36,381 downwards.
AGGATGCCCGTGAATACAATATTATCGGATGCGTAGAACCTCAGAAAGCCGGCAAGACAGATGGATGGCATGATGCAGCATTCTTCAATATGTGCCGCCCACTTGAACTGGTATTCTCCAATGGTATGGATAAGGGAGAGCTGGTTGGAGTTCAGACAGGTGATGTCACACAGATGACTACATTCGAAGAATTCTATGATGCTTATAAGAAACAGATGGAATACTGCATTTCGCTTATGGTAAATGCAGACAATGCAATCGATGTGGCTCACGCAGAGAGAGTTCCGCTTCCGTATGAATCATGTATGGTTGATGACTGTATCAGCAAGGGACTTACTGTTCAGGAAGGTGGAGCTGTTTATAACTTCACTGGTCCACAGGGATTTGGTATTGCGAACATGGCAGATTCCCTGTATGCAATCCGTAAGCTTGTTTATGAAGAAAAGAAAGTTTCCATGAAAGAGATGAAAGAGGCTCTGGCCTGGAACTATGACAAGGGCCTTGACGAACAGTCTATTTCTGATATGACAGAAATGATCCTGAAAGGAATGCAGGAAGGCGGAATGGCGATCAACACAGATACAGCCAAAGCCGTTGCGCAGACTGTAGCAAGATTAAAACCTACAGAAGAACAGCTTCGCAGATTCACAGAGATCCATCACATGATCGATGAGGTTCCGAAATTCGGTAATGCGATTGATGATGTGGACTACTTCGCAAGAGATGTAGCATATACATACAGCCGCCCGCTCCTTAAATATCACAATCCAAGAGGCGGACAGTTCCAGGCAGGTCTTTATCCGGTATCTGCAAACGTTCCGCTTGGCGGACAGACAGGTGCCACACCAGATGGCCGTTATGCACATACACCAGTTGCTGATGGTGTTTCACCTAGTGCTGGCAAGGACGTTAACGGACCGACTGCAGCTGCAACATCAGTTTCCAGACTGGATCACTTTATCGTATCCAATGGTACACTGTTCAATCAGAAATTCCATCCGTCCGCACTGGCCGGAAGAGAAGGACTGGAAAAATTTGTTGCTCTGATCCGTACCTTCTTTGATCAGAAAGGTATGCATATGCAGTTCAACGTTGTTGACAGAGAGACACTTCTTGATGCACAGAAGCATCCGGAAAAATATGCTCATCTGGTTGTTCGTGTTGCAGGTTACAGTGCGCTGTTTACAACACTGTCCCGTTCCCTTCAGGATGATATCATCAGAAGAACAGAGCAGGGCTTCTAAGAGGTAAACTATGAACTATCTACAGACAAAAGGCCGTATTTTTGACATCCAGCGTTACTCAATCCACGATGGCCCGGGAATCCGCACAATTGTTTTTCTGAAAGGCTGTGTTCTTAGATGCAGATGGTGCTGCAATCCGGAATCACAGGAATACAAGATCCAGACAATGAAGGTTCTTGGCGAAGACAAAGTGATCGGAAGAGACGTGACTGTCGGTGAGATGATTGAAGTAGTTGAACAGGATCGCCCATATTACAGGAGATCTGGAGGCGGACTTACCCTTTCCGGAGGGGAAAGCCTCTGCCAGCCGGATTTTGCAAGAGATCTGCTCAGAGCAGCAAAGGAAAGAGGAATCAATACGGCTCTTGAGAGCATGGCATGTGCTCCGTATGAGACGATTGAAAAGATTCTTCCTTATTTAGATCTTTATCTGATGGATATCAAGCACACCAATCCGGTAAAACACAAAGAATTTACAGGACGTGCAAATGATCTTATGATGGAGAATGCGCGTAAGGTTGCACTTTCAGGTCAGTGCAAGCTGATCATTCGTGTTCCGGTTATTCCAACATTTAATGATACAGTAGAAGAGATTCAGGGAATCGCAGAGTTCGCAAACACACTTCCGGGTGTGGAACATCTTCATCTTCTTCCGTATCACAGGCTTGGACAGGATAAATATATCGGCCTTGGAAGACCTTATTTAATGGAAGGAATTCTTCCTCCGACAACGGAACATATGCAGACACTGAAAAAAGCTGCAGAATCCGTGAGTTCTTTACAGGTTCAAATAGGTGGATGATCGAAAAACAACAAAAACAACATTTTAATCACGATAAAAACAACATAAAACAACGATAAAATCTTGACAATCCTGTAAATAAGGAGTAAAATCTCCTTAGAAATAAAATAACACACGCAGGTGCTCAGGGATTGGAATCCGGTCACCTGACAACTGCAAAAAAACCAAATTGCTTTAGGAGGAAAATAAGCATGGTAAACGAATTTGAAATCAAAAAACAGATCTGTGACATCGGAAGACGTATCTACAACCGTAACATGGTTGCAGCAAATGACGGAAACATTTCCGTAAAACTGAATGACAATGAATTCCTTTGCACACCTACAGGCGTATCTAAAGGATTCATGACACCAGAGTTCATCTGTAAAGTAGATGCTCAGGGTAACGTTATCCAGGCTAACCCGGGATTCAAACCATCTTCTGAGATCAAAATGCATATGAGAGTATATCAGAAGAGACCAGACGTAGGATCTGTAGTACATGCTCATCCAATCTATGCTACATCATTCGCTATCGCTGGTATCCCGCTTACACAGCCGATCATGCCAGAAGCAGTTATCGCTCTTGGATGCGTTCCGATCGCTGAGTACGGCACACCTTCCACAATGGAAATTCCGGATAACCTTGAAAAATACCTTCCATACTTCGATGCAGTTCTTCTTGAGAACCACGGAGCTCTTACATGGAGCACAGACCTCAACGCTGCATACATGAAGATGGAATCCGTAGAATTCTATGCACAGCTTCTGTACCAGAGCAAACTGCTCGGCGGACCGAAGGAATTCGACAAAGAAAACATCAAAAAACTGTATGCGATCCGTCGTAAATTCGGTATGCCAGGAAAACATCCTGCAAGCCTTTGCCAGAACAAAGACGGTGTAAACTGCCATAACTGCGGCGGCGCTTGTCATAACGAAGATTACAAACAGTTCCCAGGATATCAGTATGATTTCGTTGGTGGTGACTGTGCAAAAGAAGCAGCTCCGGCAGCAAATGCAGACGCTGAACTCGTAGCAAACATCACAAAACAGGTTATGGCACAGCTTGGAATGAAATAATTCATCCAATAAGTGGTAGACATTAAAGGAGGACAATCTCATGCCAATCAGTGAGAGCATGGTACAGGATATTGTACAGGAAGTAATGGCAAAAATGCAGATTGCAGATGCTCCGACCGGAAAACATGGTATCTTCAAAGATATGAACGATGCAATTGAGGCTGCTAAGAAGTCTGAACTGATCGTTAAGAAGATGTCCATGGATCAGAGAGAAAAAATCATCACCTGCATCCGTAAAAAAATCAAAGAAAATGCAGAAATCATGGCTCGTATGGGTGTTGATGAAACAGGAATGGGTAACGTTGGAGACAAAATCCTGAAACATCATCTGGTAGCAGACAAAACACCTGGTACAGAAGACATCACAACAACTGCATGGTCAGGAGACAGAGGACTTACTCTGATCGAGATGGGACCATTTGGTGTAATCGGTGCGATCACACCTTGTACCAACCCGAGTGAAACAATCCTCTGCAATACAATGGGTATGCTGGCAGGCGGAAATACAGTAGTATTCAACCCGCATCCGGCAGCAATCAAAACTTCTATCTTTGCAATCAATCTGGTGAACGAAGCTTCCCTTGAAGCAGGCGGACCTGACAACATTGCAGTAACAGTAGAAAAACCTACCCTTGAAACAAGCAATATCATGATGAAACATAAAGATATCCCGCTTATCGCAGCAACAGGCGGCCCTGGCGTTGTTACAGCAGTTCTTTCCTCCGGTAAGAGAGGAATCGGAGCTGGTGCAGGTAACCCACCGGCAGTTGTTGATGAAACAGCTGATATCCGTAAAGCAGCTCAGGACATCGTAAACGGATGTACATTCGATAACAACCTTCCATGTATCGCAGAGAAGGAAGTTGTAGCTGTATCTTCTGTAGTTGATGAACTGATGCATTACATGCTGACAGAAAACGACTGCTATCTGGCTTCCAAAGAAGAACAGGACAAATTAACAGAAGTTGTTCTGGCAGGCGGTAAACTGAACCGTAAATGTGTAGGTCGTGATGCTAGAACACTTCTTTCCATGATCGGAGTAAACGCACCGGCAAATATCCGCTGCATCATCTTCGAAGGACCGAAGGAACATCCGCTTATCACAACAGAGCTTATGATGCCAATCCTTGGAATCGTAAGAGCAAAAGATTTTGATGATGCTGTAGAACAGGCTGTATGGCTTGAACATGGCAACCGTCATTCAGCACACATCCATTCCAAGAACGTTGACAACATTACCAAATATGCGAAAGCAATCGATACTGCAATCCTTGTTAAGAACGGCCCGTCCTATTCTGCACTTGGATTCGGTGGAGAAGGATTCTGTACATTCACAATCGCAAGCCGTACAGGTGAAGGACTTACAAGCGCAAGCACCTTTACAAAGAGACGTCGCTGCGTAATGTCAGACAGCCTTTGCATTCGCTAATCAGGAGGAAAGTTTAAAATGGATATGAACAATGTAAATATTGAAGAAATCGTTAAACAGGTACTTTCCGGAATGACCGGAAACGCACCAGCAGCACAGGCAGCTCCAGCAACAGCAGCTCCAACAGCTGATCCGGTTATCCCGAAAACAGCTCACGTTGCTATGCTGACAGCCCTGGAACACTATGAAATCAAAGAATTCCCAATGCCGGAAGTTGGAGATGACGATATCCTTGTTAAAGTTGAAGGATGCGGTATCTGCGGAACTGACGCACACGAATTCAAGAGAGACCCATTCAGCCTGATCCCTGTAGCACTTGGCCACGAGGGAACTGGTGAAATTGTAAAAATGGGTAAAAACGTTAAAGTTGACACAGCTGGAAAACCAGTTAAAGTCGGCGATAAAGTTGTTACATGTATGATCTTCAAAGATGATCCGGAAATCACAATGTTCGACCTCAACAAGAAAAACGTTGGTGGAGCAGATGTATACGGACTTCTTCCGGATGATGATGTACATCTTAACGGATGGTTCTCTGATTACATCCTGATCAGAGGAGGATCCTTCGGATCTACATTCTTCAACGTAAGTGATCTGGATCTGGATTCCCGTATCCTGATCGAGCCATGTGCAGTACTTATCCATGCAGTAGAAAGAGCAAAAACTACAGGAATCCTTAAATTCAACTCAAGAGTTGTTGTTCAGGGATGTGGACCGATCGGTCTTATCTGTATTGCTATTCTTCGTACAATGGGTATCGAAAATATCTGTGCAGTAGACGGAAATGCAAAACGTCTTGATTTCGCTAAGAAGATGGGCGCTGAAGTATCCGTTGACTTTACACAGTACAAAGGTGTTGAAGCTCTTACAGAAGCTGTTAAAGAAGCTCAGGGCGGACATCTTGCAGATTTTGCATTCCAGTGTACAGGAAACCCGCACGCTCATTCAAACATCTACAAATTCATCCGCAACGGCGGTGGACTTTGCGAGCTTGGTTTCTTCATCAATGGTGGAGATGCAACAATCAACCCACACTTCGATCTGTGTTCCAAAGAAATCAACCTGGTTGGTTCCTGGGTATACACACTGAGAGATTATGCAACAACATTTGATTTCCTTAAGAGAGCAAAAGCAATCGGACTTCCGATGTCTGATCTTATCACAGACAGATTCCCGCTTGAGCAGATCAACGAGGCACATCAGACAAACCTTGCAATGACAGGTCTTAAGATCGCGATCATCAATAAATAATTCCGGAATCCGGAAATAAAGGAGAAGCAAAATGGCAGAAGCTGTAGGAATTTTGGAAGTTTTTGGGTTGGCAACAGCCTTTGTAGCGGCAGATGCAGGATGCAAGGCAGCTAATGTCCGCCTGGAGGTGTTCGACAAGAACAAACCTGCAAATGCTGACAGCCTGCCAGTACCGCTTCTGGTATGCATCAAATTCCGCGGAAGCGTTGAGGACGTAACCGCCGCTGTGGAAGCAGGAATGGCAGAAGCAAACCGGAGAACTGGTGTAGTGCAGCACTACGTAATACCGAATCCGACAGAGGATACGGTAAAGATGCTGAAAATCAGCGCCCTGGATAAAAGCTGACAGCTGATATCCCTGGCATAGATATTTGAACAATGAACAGACAATGATTCAGGAGGAAGAAACAATGGCACAGGAAGCTTTAGGAATGGTAGAGACCAGAGGACTGACAGCAGCAATCGAAGCAGCAGATGCAATGACAAAAGCAGCAGAAGTAGCACTGGTAGGAACAGAGAAAATCGGATCCGGACTGGTAACAGTTATGGTACGCGGTGATGTCGGAGCAGTTAAAGCAGCTGTAGAGAGCGGAAGCGCAGCAGCATCCAGACTTGGAGAACTGGTTGCTACACATGTAATTCCGAGACCACACACAGACGTAGAAAAAATTCTTCCAAAAATCTGATAAGTCACAAATCTTATCTTAAGGAGTTCGCTCATGAGTAAAGCATATGGTTTTATTGAGATCACAGGAGTCGTAGCTGCAATCAATGCACTCGATATCATGTGTAAAACTGCAGACGTTGAGCTGGCGTCATGGGAACGTAAGCTGGGCGGACGACTGGTAACTCTTATTGTAGAGGGCGATGTATCAGCGGTAACCGAAGCAGTGGATGCTGCAGTGGCCAACGCAATTAAGAAACCGGCGAGTTATGCAGTAATCGCACGACCACATGAAGAAATTGTAAAAATGGTGGAATTAAGTGCAAGCCGTTGGAAGAAAAAAACTGACGAATTAATACAGGAAAATAAATAATCCAAATTTCATTTATCCATAAGGAGGAAATTATCATGACACAGGAAGCTTTAGGAATGGTAGAAACAAGAGGACTTACAGCAGCTATCGAAGCAGCAGACCAGATGTGCAAAGCAGCTAACGTAGCACTTGTTGGAACAGAAAAAATCGGATCCGGACTGGTAACAGTTATGGTTCGTGGAGATGTTGGAGCTGTTAAATCTGCAGTAGAAAGCGGAAGCGCAGCAGCATCCAGACTTGGAGAACTCGTTGCTACACACGTAATCCCGAGACCACACACAGACGTAGAAAAAATCCTTCCGGTACTGAAATAATTTAATTTCCTGAAAACGGAAGAAAGCAGGTGTAATCTTGGAATCAAAGAATATTGAACTGATTACTAAGATGGTGATCGACGCCATCAATAAGTCAGAAGACAAAGGCAACGGCTTTATGGTTCCAATCGGTGTTTCTGCAAGACACGTTCACCTGACACAGGAGCACGTTGAAGCTTTATTCGGACCAGGATATCAGCTCACAAAGAAAAAAGATCTTATGGGCGGACAGTTCGCATCAAACGAAACTGTAACGATCATTGGCCTGAAGCTTCGTGCGATCGAGAACGTTCGTGTTCTCGGACCTGTCAGAAGCGCAACTCAGGTTGAAGTATCTGCTACAGATGCTATCAAACTTGGAATGAATGTTCCGGTACGTATGTCCGGTGACATCGCAGGAAGCGCACCGATCGCAATCGTTGGACCGAAGGGTGCTATCTATCTGAAAGAGGGATGTATCGTGGCTATGCGTCACATCCACATGTCTCCGAAGGATGCACAGGCAGCCGGAGTGAAAAACGGTGATATCGTATCTGTTAAAGCAGATAACGAGCGCGGAACAATCTTTAATCAGGTAGCTATCCGTGTAGACGACAGCTTTACACTGGAAATGCACATTGATACAGATGAAGCGAATGCAGCAAAGATTGCCACAGGCAATACAGTTACCATCATAAAGTAAATAATTCCTCAGAATCAGCCGGTGGCAGATACGCCACCGGCATAGAGGGATTACAGATATAATCAATGCGGAGGCACACACATGATAGTAGGTAAAGTAGTTGGAAGCATTGTTTCCACACGAAAAAGTGACAAGTTGATAGGACAGAAATTCATGATCGTGGAGCCGGTGCATCATATGAAGAATGACTTATCCCAGATCGTTGCGATCGATATTATCGGAGCAGGAATCGGGGAATATGTGTTGGTGGCACAAGGAAGCGCAGCAAGAATAGGCTGCGGCGAAGAAACAGCACCGATCGATGCGGCAATAGTCGGTATCGTTGATGACGGTGCAGGATTGGAGTAACGCCATGGAAATCAAAGATTTACAGAAAATTATGCAGGACAATGGTGTTGTAGGTGCAGGTGGTGCCGGATTCCCGTCATACGCCAAGCTTACAGACAAGGCGGACACAATTCTCATGAACTGTGCCGAGTGTGAACCATTGTTAAAACTTCACAGACAGCTGCTTGAAAAACATGCATATGAGATCATGAAAACTTTCCATACAGTAATGGAAACCGTTGGAGCTTCTCAGGCTATCATCGGAATTAAAAGATCTTATGTACAGACAATCAAAGCGCTGCAGCAGCACATTGAAGAATTCCCTGGTCTGAAACTTCATCTTCTTGATGAAGTATATCCGATGGGTGATGAAGTTGTGCTGATCTATGAAGCAACCGGACGTGTATGCAGACCAGGCGGACTGCCGATTGAGCAGGGCGTCATCGTATTTAACGTAGAGACAATCTACAATGTATATCAGGCAATGGAATCCCAGAAACCTGTTACAGAAAAATACGTATCAGTCGTAGCAGAAGTAGAACATCCGGTTACAGTTAAAGTACCGCTTGGATGTACTTTAGACGAAGTAGTAGCACAGGCTGGTAATATTACTACCAAAGATCCTGTTTATTTTGTTGGCGGACCTATGATGGGACGTATCGGCAGCGGAGCAGATCCGGTGACCAAAACAACAAACGCTGTTCTCGTTCTTCCAAGAGATCATCAGATCGTAATGAAAAAACAGAGAACATCAGCAATAGATTTAAAACGTGCAGCATCTATCTGCTGCCAGTGTAATACCTGTACGGACCTTTGCCCAAGACATAATCTTGGACATCCGATCGATCCGGCCCGCTTTATGAGAGCAGCATCTGCCGGAGATTTCAGAGATGTAAATCCATACATCGATTCTGCATTCTGCAGTTCCTGCGGTGTATGTGAAATGTATGCCTGCCCACAGAGTCTGGCACCAAGAACACTTCTTGCAGACATGAAGGGTGGACTTCGTAAAGCAGGTATCAGACCTCCTCAGGGAGTACAGCCGGTACCGGTACAGCCTTCACGTGAATATCGTAAGGTTCCGGAAGAACGTCTGATGGCTCGCCTCGGACTGACAAAATACGATAAGGATGCTCCGATGGATGAGAACGTAGTTCCAGTATCCAAAGTTAAGATCCTTTTAAGCCAGCATATTGGCGCACCGGCTCAGGCAATTGTGAAAACAGGCGACATGGTAACCAAGGGACAGATGATCGCACAGCATGCTGACGGATTAAGCGTAAGCATTCATGCAAGTATCTCTGGTAAAGTAACTGAAGTAACTGACCGCCACATCATAATTGCAGCAAAGTAGAAAGGACGTGCAGAAAATGAGTAAAGCAATCGGAATGATTGAATTTAAAACCACTGCCACAGGTATCACAGCAGCGGATGCCATGGTTAAGACATCTGAAGTAGAGATCGTCGAGGCACAGACAGTATGTCCGGGAAAATATATTGCAATTATCACAGGCGATTTAAGTGCAGTAAAAGCTGCAGTTGATGCTGCAGTAACAACATACGAGGACAAATGCATCGACAGTTTTGTACTTGGTAACCCACATGAGTCTCTTTTCCCGGCTATGTATGGAACAACACAGATTGAGGGAATCAGTGCTCTGGGCATTCTTGAAACCTATGATGCAGCTTCTATCATTGAAGCAGCAGACCAGGCAGCAAAAACAGCAATCGTAGATGTTATCGAATTACGTATTGCTAAAGGTATGTGTGGAAAATCCTACATGCTTCTTACCGGAGAAGTTTCTGCAGTAGAAGCTTCTATTGAAAAAGCAAAACAGCTTGTAGCATCCAAAGGAATGTATCTGGATTCTTCAGTAATTGCTCATCCGGATCAGAGAATGATCGATTCTATTCTGTAATCAATCAATCTGCTGAACGATTATATTAAATAAGTAATGTTCTCAAAAGGGGGCAAAGTAAATGCTGGCATTAGAAAGACGGAATTTGATTCTTGAGAAATTACAGGCTGAGAAGCGCGTTGTTGTAAGCGAGCTCAGTCAGCTTTATGATGTTTCTGAAGAAACAATACGCCGTGATCTGGACAAGCTTGAAAAAGAAGGACTTGCAACAAAGAGCTACGGTGGAGCAGTCATTAATGAGGATGTAAGCATAGACTTGCCCTTTAATGTTCGCAAAAACCAGAATGTAGGCGGCAAACAGAAAATGGCTGAAATTGCAGCCTCATTTGTACATGAAGGCGATCATATTTTTCTCGATGCAAGTACTACGGCAGTATTTATTGCCAAGGCACTGAAAGAAAGAGAAAGACTTACTGTGATCACCAATTCCATGGAGATTCTTCTTGAATTGTCAGATGTTTCCGGATGGAATATTATTTCCACCGGAGGCGTGATGAAAGAAGGATATCTTGCATTTTTAGGTTCCAGAACAGAAGATGCGATACGATCCTATTTTGTGGATAAAGTTATCTTCTCCTGCAAAGCACTCGATCATGAGTGGGGAATCATGGAATCACAGGAGGCTTTCGGTACAACAAAGAAGGCAATGATCGCATCCGGCCGAGAAAAGATTCTGGTAGTAGACAGCACAAAATTTGATCAGACCGCTTTTTCCGTTGCAGGAAAACTGCGGGATATAGATGTGGTTGTAACTGACAGGAAGCCATCTGAGAAGTGGCTGGCACATTTCGCCGCAGAAGGCGTAGAGTGCAGATACCCTGGAATGCAATCATAGAAAGGAAGCAACATATATGAAGACCTTTGGAATGAAAACAGTCATTCATTTTGGAGACAACGCTCTGGATCGTCTGAGAGAGATTCCTTATAAGAGAGTGCTCATTATCACCGACCCATTTGTTGTACAGAGCAAAATGATTGATCTTATCACAGAGCCTTTGGCAAAAGGCGGCATTGAATATGATATTTTCAGCAACGTAGTACCGGATGCGCCAGTAGATAAAATCGCAGACGGAGTTAAGAAGTTCCTTAGCTATCAGCCAGAAGCAGTTATCGCTGTTGGCGGTGGTTCTGCTATTGACTCTTCTAAAGCAATCCGTGAGTTTGCACTGAAGATCAATAACTACGGTAAAGTAGGACTGATTGCCGTTCCAACTACCAGCGGAACTGGTTCAGAGGTTACATCCTTTGCGGTCGTAAACGATACAGAAGCAAAAGTAAAATATCCACTTGTTTCACCAGACCTTACAGCAGATGAAGCAATCCTGGATGCAGAATTAGTTAAAAGTGTACCGCCGGCTATTACAGCAGATACAGGTATGGACGTATTTACCCATGCGCTGGAATCCTATGTTAGCACAGGTCATAATGAGTTTTCAGCAGCACTTGCAGAAAAAGCGATGGAGATCTGCGGCGTATTCCTTCTGAGAGCTTATCTTGATGGAAGCGATATGCATGCAAGACAGAAAATGCATGTAGCATCCTGCCTGGCAGGTCTTTCCTTCAATACAGCAGGCCTTGGAATTACACACAGTATGGCTCATCAGCTTGGTGCACAGTTCCATATTCCTCATGGAAGAGCTAATGCAATGCTTTTACCGCATATCGTTGAATTTAATGCAAATATCAACAAGAGAAGCAGAAGCCAGAAAACATATCTTCCTGCAGTAGAGAGATATGCATCTGTAGCACATATCCTGGGACTGAGTAATTACAACCAGGTAATGAGCGTTCGTTCTCTTGTAAACTGGATTCAGTTTATGCAGAAGGAAATGAACATTCCTATGACAATCCAGGAGATTGGAACTATCAGCCCGGACGAATATTTCGGAGCAATTGATAAGATGGCAGATGCAGCGCTTGCGGATGCGTGCACTCCAAGCAATCCAAGAACCCCGACCAAAGAGGATATCATGAAGATCTACAAGAAACTCTGGTCTTTCTGATAATAAATGCGACTTTTCCAGGAAGGGAGACCCACGAAAAGATCGTCAACTTTCTGTAGAGATAGATTATAAGCAACAGGAGATGCCAAGATGAACATTTATACTAAGGACGGCGATAGAGGTACTACCAGCCTCGTCCATACAAAAAATGTCTCCAAGTCAGATGACCGTATTCAGCTGGTTGGAACCATAGATGAACTGACCAGTCACCTCGGCCTGGTAAAGACCATGCTGAAGGATGAAGAAACGATCCTGTTTCTGGAAAAAATCCAGAAGACACTGATCACGGTATCAGCAGGGGTGGCAGATCCTTACAAAAGAGATTACAGGATCGAAGATGTCCAGACCGAACATCTGGAAGATGAGATCGATCGTCTGGAAGAATTCTTCCAGATACCGAAAGAATCCATTCTTCCGGGAAAATCCCGGCTCTCAGCTGAGATTGATGTTGCACGCGCAGTTGCAGGCAGAGCAGAGAGAGCTCTTGCGACTGTTGGCGTAAAATTCGGCGCAGATAATGGTGCAAAAAAATACATGAACCGTCTGGTGGATTATTTGTATATTCTGGCCAGATCGGTGGAAAACATTCATGAAGAGCCATTATCCGGTGGAAAAGAAGAGGACAGAACGATGACTGATAATCAGACAGGAGCAGCAGGTACTGTAGAAACTGCAGGAACAACAGGAACAGTTAATGAAGCTGTTATCCAGGAAGTACTTAAAAGAATGGGCATTCAGGGTAAGATCACACTGGCCAGTGCAAAACACCTCATCGAAAAGATTGAGCAGGAGGCGGAACGCCGTGGCAAAAAGGCAGTCATTGCAGTCTGTGGACCGGATGGAAATCCAATCGCAGTTCATGTGATGGACGGAGCTTTTCTTGTAAGCTTTGATGTTGCAACAAAGAAAGCATATACTTCAGTTGCAGTTAAGATGTCCACAAAAGAATTAAGTGTTCTGGCGCAGCCTGGTGGAACATTCTATGGAGTAGATAAGATGGATAATGGTAAGATTGTTATCTTTGGTGGAGGAGTTCCGCTTAAAGTCGGAGATACGATCATCGGTGGCCTTGGTATCAGCGGTGGCACCGGCGAAGAAGATCACAGTCTTGCTGAGTATGGATTATCTGTACTGAATGAGGTACTGTAATACAACTGTTTTAAATGTGATAATTAAAAATAGAGCTTTGAAGATTCGCGCAGGTGTGAGTCTTCAGAGCTCTTTTTCTATGCTATGCTTTCTTATATTTTCCGGGAGTAATTCCCTTATATTTTTTAAATGTACGTATAAAATAGCTGAGATCATTAAAACCATTACGGTAGGCAATCTCGGTAATGGAATCATCTGTAGTGGAAAGCTGGTAACAGGCCTGCTCTATCCGCTGATGGTTCAGATAATCCATAGGAGTCTGATGGGTCATCTCTGAGAAGAATCTGCAGAAATATTTAGGTGACATAGAAACAGAAGCGGAAAGCTGTTTCAGTGTAAGCGGCGCAGCATAATTATGTTCAATAAAGTCAAGAACCTGCTTCAACTGTAAGATTCGCTTATAATCACGCCTTGCACGGGTAACGCTCTCGAGATAGTAATGATTACTAAAAACAAGTCCGAAAAAGTGGTAAAATTGTCCAAGCACAGAGAGCTCGTAACCGGGTTCACGCTTCCACAGAGAATCAAAAATATCATTTACTGTATCACAGATTTCTTTTTGTTTTGGTGTGAAGTGGTGATAGATCAAGAGTTCCTGATGAATGATTTTCTGCATATATCCTGCACATACAGAATTGTTTTTGAGAAAAACATTACCATCAAAAACGATGCATTGATAGAGACAATTTTCGGGAATACCACTGTGAAGTATGCCACTATGCACAAAAATGATGTCTCCGGCAGTTGCAATAAAACTTTTTTCGTCTAAAGTGACAGTAAGAGAGCCTTCAAGTATACGAATTATTTCGTATTCCACATGCCAGTGATAGGACATCACATAGCGTGGATGCGCCTGATCAATATGATGAAATTCAAAAGGAAAGTCATAGGTTCCTCTCAAACGGTCTTCGTTATGGTCCAAATCATGCAAAACAACTTCCTCCTAATAACTAATTTATAGATTTTTTACAAAATAATCAAAAAAGGTGAATATTGTACTGTTTTTTGCTATTATATCACAAGTAATTACTGTTTGGCAATTGTATACTATGAACTATAGGAAACAGAGAGGTTTTTTGTTAAAACCTCTTAAAAAACAATATAATATATATTATGGAGGTAATGAATCATGGCAAAGAGCAGATTAGTAGGCAGCTATCCGGTTATCGGTATCAGACCAACAATCGACGGACGTAGAGGAGCACTCGATGTCAGAGGATCTCTTGAAGAGCAGACAATGAACATGGCTAAATCCGCTGCAAAACTTTTTGAGGAAAATCTGAGATATTCCAACGGTGAACCAGTTAAAGTTGTTATTGCTGATACAACAATCGGACGTGTAGGCGAAAGTGCTGCATGTGCTGACAAATTCCGTAAAGAAGGCGTTGACATTACACTTACAGTAACACCATGCTGGTGCTATGGCGCAGAAACAATGGATATGGATCCTCAGACAATCAAAGCTGTATGGGGCTTCAATGGAACAGAAAGACCAGGAGCAGTTTACCTTGCATCCGTTCTTGCTACACATGCACAGAAAGGTCTTCCGGCATTCGGTATCTATGGACATGATGTTCAGGAAGCTGATGACACATCTATCCCGGCAGACGTTGAAGAAAAATTACTCAGATTCGGACGTGCAGCAGTTGCAGCAGCTTCCATGAGAGGAAAATCTTATCTGCAGATCGGTTCCGTTACAATGGGTATCGGCGGATCTATCATTGATTCCGATTTCATCGAATCCTATCTTGGAATGCGTGTTGAATCCGTTGATGAGGTAGAGATCATCCGTCGTATGACAGAAGGTATCTACGATCATGCAGAATTTGAAAAAGCTCTCAAATGGGCTAAAGAAACATGTAAGATCGGTTGGGACAAAAACCCAGAAGAACTGCAGTTCTCTCCAGAAAAGAAAGAAGAGCAGTTTGAATTCGTAGTTAAGATGGCAGTTATCATCAAAGAGCTGATGAACGGCTGCGATAACCTTGATCCTGCATTCTCCGAAGAAGCAATCGGACACAACGCTCTGGCAGCTGGTTTCCAGGGACAGAGACAGTGGACAGACTTCTATCCAAACGGTGACTTCGCAGAAGCTATGCTGAACACATCCTTCGACTGGAACGGAGCTCGTGAGCCATACATCCTCGCTACAGAGAATGACGTTCTCAACGGTCTTGGAATGATGTTCATGAAACTTCTTACAAACAGAGCTCAGATCTTCGCTGATGTTCGTACATACTGGAGCCCAGAGGCTGTTAAGAAAGCTACAGGATATGACCTTGAAGGCGTAGCTAAAGAAGCTGGCGGATTCCTTCACCTGATCAACTCCGGTGCTGCATGCCTCGACGCTAACGGCGAAGCAAAAGACGAAAACGGCAATGCTGTTATGAAACAGTGGTGGGATATCACAGAAGAAGACCAGAAAGCAATCATGGATAACACAGAATGGTGTATGGCTGACAACGGATACTTCCGTGGAGGCGGATACTCCAGCCGTTATGAAACAAAAGCTCAGATGCCTGCAACAATGATCCGTCTGAACCTTGTAAAAGGCCTTGGACCGGTTCTGCAGATTGCTGAAGGATGGACAGTAGCTCTTCCGGCAGAAGTATCTGACAAACTCTGGAAACGTACAGACTACACATGGCCATGTACATGGTTCGCTCCAAGATGCGATGGCAAAGAGGGACCGTTCAAAACAGCTTATGATGTAATGAACAACTGGGGAGCTAACCACGGTGCTATCTCCTACGGACATATCGGAGCTGACCTGATCACAATGTGCTCTATGCTTCGTATCCCGGTATCCATGCACAACGTTCCGGAAAAAGATATCTATCGTCCGGCAGCATGGAATGCATTCGGAATGGACAAAGAAGGTGCAGACTTCCGCGCTTGCAAGAACTACGGACCTCTGTACAAATAATCAAAGGCTTTTCTCACAAAAGTGCCATGATAAAACAAGAACCTCGGAGATTACTCCGGGGTTCTTGTATTTTGACCAGGTTACTGCGAACGGAGTGAACAGTAAGTTTTGTCGAAAAGATTCTTTTTTTATAGTAAAAAAAAGATTATCATTGTTGAAGGACTGTGGTATGATAGAGACATGATTTACATGTACCGGTAATTAATTTGCCGGGTAGTTCACAAAGCATCCTGACTTGCAGCATTGATAAGAAGGAATCTGAATTGCTGAGAGTTGAGAAAATACGGAAGTGAAGGGAAAGACTAAAATGAAAAAGTTGACAAAGAGTTTTCTGATCGTACTTCTGGGACTCCTGATGAGTGTAAATGTTATGGCAGATGTACAGACAGGCAGGACAGAACCGGATTATAAGACAGACTATTATATGATCGTAGAATCAAAAGACGGAGGAATTGATATTTACGCTCAGCCTGATTTTGATTCAACCAGGCTGAATGATGAACAGATCCCGAACGGAACAGCACTTCATATAGAAGGTGAAGTGGAAGATACAGAGAACAACCGTACATGGGGCTATACAGAGTTTCATGGAATGTATGGCTATGTCTCACTGGATGAGTGCCGTCCCGCTGCTTCACGTAAAGAAGCAATTGATTCTGAGCTTTATATAGCTGGCAGAGACCATGTGAATTATAATGCAGATTATGATGTGAAAGCATACGCAGAGGAAGGTTCGCAAAAGCTTTATCAGGGACCTGGAACAAAATATGGAGAAGTACCTGGAGTACGTGATATTGAAAACGGTGAAACACTTCATATTACGCAGGATGCAGAACTTGTAGACGGAAGTCACTGGGGGGTAACTACAGTCGACGGGAAAGAAGGCTGGATGGACCTGGAGAAGACTGAAGAATGGCAAAAGGAACACCCGGAAACGACAGATGCAAATACTGATGCACTGGCAGCAGATGTGTCTGGAAATGCGATATCAGAGGAAACACCTGCCGCAGAACCAAGTGTAACACCTGCTGTGACAGAAGCAGCAGCAACAGAAACGCCAGCCCCAACAGAAGCAGCGGCAACAGAAACACCAGCCCCAACAGAAGCAGCGGCAACAGAAACACCAGTCCCAACAGAAGCAGCAGTAACAGAAACACCTGCCCCGTCAGCAACTGAAGAAATATCTGACACGAAGGACAGTAAGCAGGCTTCCGGACAGAATGTAAAAATAGCCGAAAAAAAATGGTATCAGAGCCCATTTACATGGATTGCAGTGATTGCAGCACTTGCCGTAGCGGGGCTGCTGATTTATCACAATAAAAAGAAATAATAGAAAATAACAGGAAAAGAGATATCAAAAAAACAGGAGCTCCTGAAATGGGAACTCCTGTTTTTATATTTTTAGAACATGATTATGTAATACTCTGATATTACACAAGAGGTTATTTGGCGTTAATTTCAATCATAATTTCAACTGTTTGAATTGCGTGTTGTAGTGTGGATAATACATTACGGTAATTATCCTGATTAATGTATGAACTCCAGATATCCTTAAAAAATTCTTCAAATATGTGATTCAGAGCAATTTTATTTGGAATGCAGATGTTGTATTCCGGGGCAAGTCTTTTTAAACGTAAGTAGCATATGGAATCTGACATAAAAAGTGTCGGATGCGCGATATGCTGATGATCAGAAAGAGCTCCTTCAGGCAGAATACATACATTGAGAAATTCGAGATCAGTTATCATGTATTCCAGATTCTTAAGGCAACGTAAGCGTTGAGATACATTCAACGATATTTTGATACCAAAGAAATCAAGCTCTCCGGTAACTGTGAAATCTTTTAAAACAGAATCATAAATAATGAGACGAATTGGTGTGCTTTCCAATATACGTTGGGTCAGTTGATTCAGCTTTTTCATATCCGACATTTGGACGTCGGGGTTATTCTGGCAATACTCATCAAGAAGTTCCATATACAGGTCTTCTGGGAGAAAATGTTCTGTAAGATGTCCGAGAAGACAGTATTGATTCTGGGAAATTAACGATTGTTCATATTCAAAACGCTGAATCATTTCGGGAATCGTTGTTTTTCGCAGCAATAAGGTCTCCTTGTTACACAGAAGTCGAATTTTATGATAGAGTTCGTTGGTAAGCTCACAATCCTCAATAGTAGAAACACCAAGACAATGACTGCTGTCTACCAGCATCCCGGAAATAGCATAAGTATCCTTTATTGCAAAAATAAGTTTGCGTTGTGCCTGCGCTCCACAATAAAGAGTAAAATCAATGTTGGACAGATGGGTTATTACATTCATCAGAAAACAGGCGGTATAAGTTGCATTGGAAGCCGCTGACTCCAGATCAATAAAAAGTGAAAAATGAACACCGGGAAAAACAAGCTCTCTTCCTCCGTGAACACTGTTGAGTTCTGCAATCAGGAATTGATAATTTGGATCAACATTCAGAATATCGACAATCGCATACACATTCAGAGAATTAACCTTTCGAAGAGAGGGATGTTTCATTTTAAAAATAAACTGATCTAATGTGAGCTCTGGGTAATAAGAAATCTTGGGGGCAATTTCTGTACCGGTAGTAGACTGTAATTCTTTAACATAGGCATATTCAGATTCGAGGTTGTCATAAATGGCAGTTGCAAGATCTTCAGTATTCTGTAACTGATATTCCTGGAGTAATTGGGCGGTGCTGTCTTCCGAAAGAGCTTCTACAATGCAATGGCTGATAGACATAAGAATGTTTTCATGATTTTTTTCGGTGGGCAGCAGCTTGCCACTGATCCATTTACTGATATAAGAATCATCGTATTGAACGGCTCTTGCAAGAACGCTGTTCTTTAAATCAGCAACAGACATAAGATGTTCCAGTAGAACGCTGAAACGATTTTTATCTTTCATACATTTCTGTTATATTACAGAATAAATATCTGTAATATTTCTCCTTCCTTATATCTTTATATCAGATGTAAGATGACTTCCACCTCTGTAGGTGGCGAGCAACAAATCAGTATCAGTGGTGGGAGTCAATCCCCCATCTGATATAATGAATCTGGCATAAAGAAATTTATAGTATAGTAATAGTTTAGAACAGTGTGATTCAGATTGCAAGAACATAAGATATTTTATCTGGTATTTTTGTTCAGATTGAATCAAAATCGCAAAAACTTGATTCATGTGATTCAATAAAATTCCGGCTTTCAGAAATTGTCATTTAACAGGGGCTGTGATAAAATATAGCACGTTGATTAACAAATGAAGAAGGGAAGAAAAAGATGAATTTTACAGAGCAGAATTTAACAGGTAAAGCAAGTATCGATAAACCGTGGCTCAATTTTTATCCGGAAGGACTTAGAAATCTGGACGTACCGAAAATTACAATTGAATCATTTTTAAAAATGAAAAACCCGGATGAAAACAAAATAGCATTTGAATATTATGGAAATAAAATTACATGGAAACAGTTATGGGCAGAAGTTGATATTGCCGCAAGAGCACTGAAAGCTCTTGGTTTTGAAGAAGGAGACAGAGTTCCATCCTTCATGGTATCCACACCGGCACAGTATATTCTTCTTCTGGCAGCAGAAAGAGTTGGTGTAGCGGTTATCTGTCGTGATGATGAACCGGAAGAGCTTTGTTATGCGATCCGCAAGAGCAGAACAGATACTGTATTTGCAATGGATTATGTATCAAAGGAAGATGAAGAGTTATTCCGCGAAACAACTCCGATGACCAGAATGATCAAGGTATCACCTTTTGAGTATGCAGATAAGAGCCAGATGAAGGATTATGTCTTAAAAGAGATTGAATCCCGTTGTGCTGCAGAGACAGAGACTGCTGAGAATGATATGAGCTGGCAGGAGTTTATGGATCTGGGAAGAAATTTCGAGGGAGAATATCTGGCACCGGTAGATCCTGAGAGAGCTGTATTTGGAGCATATACAAGCGGTTCTACAGGAATTTCCAAACTTGTAATTCATTCTTCCGCGAATGTAGTAGCAATTGCATACCAGATGTCTATCTTTATTCCGCCGTCAGATGTGCAGGAAGTTTGGTGGACACCGATTCTTCCTCCGGCATTGATCGCGGTAACCGTTTCAATGACAATTTTTCCACTTTCTACAGGATTAATGGTATCGCTCGACCCATTCTGTCCGTTAGAGGAAATTGATGTTGAGTTTATGGATCGTAAACCAAACTTCTGGGCATTGATTCCGCTCTACTGTGATATGTTAATGGAAAGTAAGAGAATTCCGGAAGATTACGATATGTCTCATCTGAGAACCATTGGCGCGGGCGCAGAAGCTATGAATGACCGTAAATATGCAGAGGTAGAGGCATTCTTCCACAAACACAACGTAAAAGCAAAATTCAGTGCAGGATATGGCCAGAGCGAAGGTTGTTCAAACTTTACACTGCCAAATCCGATGTTTCCGTTGGAAGATGGCTGCGTAGGTATGCCAATGCCGGCAACTGTACTGGCCGTATTTGATAAAGATCTGAATGAACTGAATTACGGTGAATCCGGAGAACTTTGTATGATGGGACCATCTATGATGCTTCATTATTCAGGATGGAGAGGCGAAGAGATGACAGAGAAGACTCTTGTAGAACATCCGGATGGAAACACATGGTTACATACAGGTGATGAGGCATATATTACTGAGCAGGGAATTATTCACATTCTTGGACGTGGAGATATCAAGTGTTACGGAGATAAACCACTTCATATAATGAGAATGGAAACAAAGACTGTAAGAACTCCTGGCGTACAGGATGGATTCTTCTGTGTTGTACCGGATCTGGAGCATGAAGGATATTTCCGCCCGTATCTGTTTGTTATTCTCGATGGAACAAAGACATTAGAGGAAGTGTCAGAACTGTTAAAGGATACACTGGAAGAACATGAATATCCGGTAGAAATCAGAGTAATTACAGAAAGACCTTATTTCCATTTCAAAACAAACAGAAAAGAGCTGACAGCTCAGATTCTGGAAGAACTGAAACAGGCAGAATAAAATAGAATAAGATTAGAAAAGTCATGACCAACACATGGAATATAAACGTGTTGGTCATGACTTTTTTTAATACTTTTTAATAATGACGGATTTTGATTTTTTGCGCAGAAGCTTTTTGTATGCAGAATATTTTCCACGAGGAACGCGCACTGTCATCTGATTTACCGATTGGTCAATCTTGGAAGCGACTTTTCTGAGTCGCAGACTCTGAAGTGTAATGGTACATCCTTTTTTTACACTGCGGAATGCATAGGCTTCGATTGTCGTCAAGCCTGTTCCGATGGTTACTTTCTTTAATTTTTTGCAATTAAAAAAGGCACTTTTACCGATTACAGCAACATTGTTTCCAATAGCAACAGTAGTCAGTCTGGTTTTGTTCTTAAAAGCATTAGCAGAAACAGAAGTAACCTGGTAGGTGATTCCTTTGCAGCGGATCGTTGCAGGAATGCTGATTTTACTAATCTTATCATTGCTTGTTCCGTAACATGTGACATTATATTTTCCTGTGACACGATATTTCAGTTTCGCAGAGGAGGTGTAGCTGGAAGTCCACTGTGCATAAAGTGTCAGATTTTTGTCAGGCTGTATCTTCTGTCCTGGAGAGTAGCTGGTTCCTCTGCCGTCTGCGCGGGTGTTCCATCCGGTAAAAAATCTGGAATTACAGTAGGGCGCATTCCCGATTTTGATGGAGTTGTTTTGAGTGACAGATACTGAGGAAGGCATATTTCCAACTCCAGTGCCGATATTCTTGTTATAGCTGATCCGATAGCTGACTGGTGTCGGAGTCGCAGTAGGTGTCGGAGTCGCAGTAGGTGTCGGAGTCGCAGTAGGTGTCGGAGTCGCGGTAGGTGTCGGAGTCGCAGTAGGTGTCGGAGTCGCGGTAGGCGTCGGGGTCGCGGTAGGTGTCGGGGTCGCAGTAGGTGTTGGAGTCGCGGTAGGCGTCGGGGTCGCGGTAGGTGTCGGGGTCGCGGTAGGCGTCGGGGTCGCAGTAGGTGTCGGAGCCGTAGTAGTCGTCAGAGTTTTTGTATGGGCTTTGATGGAAAAACTGAATCCAGAGTCTGTATTTCCCGGATCGGTCCAGCTGTTTCCTGTTGTAGAATAAAAACTCTGATTCGGGCTAATGCCGGCAATTGCCTGAAACCATGATTCATCAGGATTTTGTGGATTAGAATAGGTGGATTTTTCGGCATAGTATTTCTGTGAGCCGTCAGGTACTTTCAAGACAACGGAGTACAGTGTGTTTTGCGGTATGATTACAGGGGTCTCCAGTTGAATTGTGTGAATACCGGCAAAAGGCTGGGTGTAGACGAACGGTTCTGCATAAGCCGGAGTTCCACTTGTTGGATCAGAGGAATCCTTCAGATTCGTATAAATCTGGATTTCAAAGGTTGTATTGTCCTGTGGAACAGCAGTTACAATCTCGCCAAGGGATTCATCCTTCTCAGTGTCAGCAGCTGTTTTGAAAACATTGGAAACATAGTAATAACCTGATTTTGGTTTGCTGGCAGGGAAGGAGATGGTTCCGACACATGCACCGTCATAAAAATAATTATTAGCATAAGCAGGTTGAGTTACAGCTGTGTTGCAGACAAGATTGGCGATAGACTGATCTTCATATGAAAGATAGAAATATCCATTATCGCCCCAGTTTGTACCATAGCTGTTTTTGACGATCCAGGCTCCATTGTTTTGTACATTGGAATAATCAGTGAAGTTTTCCTTTTTGTAATTATCATCCCAGCCAATAATAGTTACAGCATGGTTAACACTACCAGATTTGGGATAGGAGGCTGCTGCGGTATCTGTATTGTAATAGGTTCCGTCCAGATCCATATAGATCATTGCAGATACGGAATGATATTCCTCCAATAAAGCTTTGGTACGATCTACATCATATGCAGAGAAAACAGCATCTTGCATATATACATCTGTATCATAGGCCAGACTGTCAGGCCAGGTGACAGCAGAGTAATTCAGAGGAACCTTTTCTTCAGTGGTCATGCCAGACCAGGTACTGAGAAAGAAGGAAGTCACACGTCCGTTGCCGGAGGAATGATAGTCATTTTGAGGAAAGCTGTTATTTGTCAGACGCAGGATGTTATCGTCTGGTGTGTTTCCAAGAGGATCATTGACACGATGAGACCAGAAATATGCAAGATGTTCTTCTGACAGATCCCATGTACCAAGACCGCGGTTCAGAAGTGAAGTCTCGAAGTTTGAAGCGAGACTGAATGCCCAGCATAAACTGAGTGTGCTCTGATCTTTGACAGAGGTGACCAGACCATCGGAACGGGCATCGTAAGTATCCGGATACAATGCATAGGAAGAAATATCCAGATCACTGTCTACCTCCGGTTCAGGAGAAAAGGCTACAAGGTTCTGCAGTGGTGCCAGCTGAGCCTGTCGTTCTTCCTCGGTCATAGGACGTCCAAGAATGTAGTCAAGTTCTGTATCAGAGTCAGAATCTGTTCCGGAAGAAAACAGATCGTCATCGTTTTCTGAAGAAAAATCTGTAAGAGTACCTGTATTGGAGTCAGGAATTTCAGATGTATCCGGTGCAGTCTCAGCATCATCAAAGTCAACGGTGAGATTAGCATCGTCTGATGAAGAAACTGAAAAATCATCATCGGATTCAGTTGTGTCGACAGATAAGTCCATATCCGTATCCTGAGCGGCATAAACCGGAATACCAGATAACATGAGAGAACCTGTCAGAAACATTGCCAGGAATTGTTTTTTTCGGTGTGTTTTATGATAATTCATGAAATCCTCCTTTTATGATAATTTAGTACATCAAATATTAATTTTATCATAGCACATAGATAGAAAATTGCAAAGTCGTAAGGTTTTCTTTTGATTAATTTGATCAAAATAAAAGTGCCCCGGAGATTACTTGAATCTCCAGGGCAACTTAGGAAAAAAAGACGGCCAAAATTAGTTGTTGATGACAACACCTTTCTGCAGCATAACGTTTGCATACAGAGCTTTTTCACTTGTGGAAATGATACAATAAGCTGTTTTGGCTTCATCATAAAAAGCAAAACGCTCAATGTTTCCTACAACTGCATCTCCTCTGTCATCATGTTTACGGATGATTTCTTTGTATGTATCCCAGATCGGTGTTTCTACTGTATCTCCAGGCATTACTTCCATCAGGTTTACCGGATGCTCTACATAAGTATCCAGAGGGAAAACTTTCAGGATTGCATCCAGAATTTCCGGAACACCATGTCCGTCGCAGCGGATTGTGATAGCATTTTTACCCATGGATTCTACTGGGAAGTTACCATCTGCGATAACGAGACGATCACTGTGTCCCATTTCGCATAATACTTTTAATAATTCTGGTGATAAAATTTCAGGAATTCCTTTTAACATATCTTTATGCCTCCGTTTATTAATTTTACTGAATGATGTCTTGTCTCACTCTGAGACAACTCGTATACAATGAATGTACCTGTATTCCGACTACTTTTCAAGAGAATATTTTCCGATAAAAGATGAAAATTTTACACTGCGTTGGATGCCGGGGTATTCTTGAATTTTGCGATTGACAGAAGCAGTTTGTAGAGGTATGATTAACTCAAACGGAAACGTTTCGGTTTTGGAAAAGGTTTCCTGAAATTTTGCAATTTAAAACAAAAAATAAATATACATTATGAGGAGGAAAATCATTATGCCACTTGTTACATCAAAAGAAATGCTGTCAAAAGCTCAGGAAGGCGGTTATGCAGTAGGTGCATTTAATGCAGAGAATATGGAGATGGTCAAAGCTATCATCCAGGCAGCAGAAGAGCTCAAAGCACCGGTTATGATCCAGACAACACCATCCACAATTAAATATGGAACAGTCGAGACATATGCAGCAATCGTAGCAGCTGAAGCAGCAAAAGCTACCGTTCCGGTATGCCTTCATCTGGATCATGGCAGCAGCTTTGAACTTGCCATGCAGGCAATGCATGCAGGTTATACTTCTGTCATGATCGATGGATCAAAACTGGATTTTGAGGGAAATATTGCAGAGACAAAACGTGTGGCTGATGTTGCAAAAGCTTTGAATATACCTTGTGAAGCTGAGCTTGGTAAGGTTGGGGGCAAAGAGGATGATCTGGAAGCTGAAGCGGATACCAATACAGATCCGCAGGAAGCAAAAGAGTTTGTGGAACGTACTGGCGTTACTTCACTTGCGGTTGCGATCGGAACTGCACATGGCTTCTATGTAGGAACACCGGTACTTGACAAAGAACGTCTCAGCGAGATTCGTGAAGTCGTAGATATCCCGCTTGTACTTCATGGTGCATCTGGTTTAAGCGATGAGGATGTTATGGACTGCGTAAAACGTGGTATCTGCAAAGTTAATTTTGCTACTGAGCTTCGTGCAGCTTATTCCAAAGCAGTCAAAGATCTTCTTACAGAAAAACCGGACACGATCGATCCGAAGGCATATGGAAAAACAGCAATCGCAGCAGTGAAAGAACTTGTTATGGCAAGAATGAAAGTCTGCGGATGCGACGGTAAGGCAGAGAGATAAAAAATGGCAGCAACGATGAAAGACATAGCCAGACGGACAGGACTTGGTCTGGCTACAATTTCTTCTTATTTTAATGGGGGAAATGTCAGAGAAAAAAACAGAATAAAGATTGAAGAAGCCATCGAGGAATTACATTATGAGGTCAACGAAGTTGCCAGAGGGTTGAAAACCAATGCAACAAAGACCATCGGTGTTGTAATCCCGGAGCTGAATAATATATTCTGTGCTGAAATCATAACGGGGATGGAAGATATCCTCAGAAGTCATGGCTATGCTACGATCGTATGTGACTGTCGTACAGATAAGAAGCTGGAGCGGGAAGCAGTAGAATTTCTGATTCGCCGTCGGGTGGATGGAATCATCAATATGCCGGTAGATGAAACAGGGGCACATTTGAAGAGATTCCAGAAGACGGGCAAGCCAATTGTGCTGATTGACCGTAAGATTCAGGGAATCTCATGCGACAGTGTTCTGGTTGACAACAAAAAAGCCGCTGAGGAAGCGGTGGGGCTTTTTATAGAAAAGGGACACAGAAATATTGGAATCATAGGCGGACCTGAGGGGATTTTTACAGCAGAGGAACGTCTGACAGGATATTACACAGCTCTTGAAAATGCCGGTATTCCAATAAAGGATTCTCTGATCTGTCACGGAGATTATACAATTCAGGGCGGTGTCAGAGGGCTGGAAGAACTTGTACGGAACAATCCGGATATGACAGCGGTTTTTGTGACCAACTATGAAATGACGATGGGCGCAATGATCGGAGTCAACGAACTGGGAATACAGATTCCAGAGCAGCTTTCGGTGATTGGATTTGATAATCTTCAGTTTGCAAGGGCGTGCCGTCCGAAGCTTACGATTGTATCACAGCCAACGGACGGAATTGCCAGAGAGGTTGCAAGGATCATGCTGGAGCATCTTGAAAAGAGAGAGGAAGAAGCTGAAGAGCCTTTCATGGAAAAACTTCAGACAGAGATTATTGAAGGAAAGTCCGTCAGTTTCTTGGACAAACAATAAAAATTTGTAACGATGAGGGTATTGAACAGTTACAACGGTTTTTACAAAATGGGAGCAGTAAAATGATGAAATCATATTTATTGGGAATTGATATCGGAACGAGCGCCTGCAAGGTTGCTGTCTTTGACAGAAACGGAAAAGTTCTTGCAGCAGCCAATGGCGACTATCCGGTATATTATCCGCATGAAGGCTGGGCAGAACAGAATCCGGAAGAATGGTGGGATGCAGTCTGCCGGGCAACGAAGGAGACGATACAAAAGGCAGATATCTCTCCGGATGAGATTGCAGGAGTTGGAATCGATGGACAGAGCTGGTCAGCAATCGCCATTGATAAAGAAGGAAAAGTGCTGACCAATACACCAATCTGGATGGATACCAGAGCGCAGTCAATCTGTGACAGACTGAACCAGGAGATTGGTGCAGACAAGATTTTTGAAGTTGCAGGAAATTCACTTCAGCCGTCTTATTCGACTGCAAAGATTCTCTGGTACAGGGAAAATCTTCCAGAGGTTTATGCAAAAATCGACAAGATTCTTCAGTCTAACAGCTATATTGCGTATAAGCTGACAGATGCGGTCACCCAGGATGTATCCCAGGGATATGGCCTGCACTGCTTTGACATGCGGAAGGGCTGTTGGGATGAAAAGATGTGCGAGCGCCTGGGTATCCCGATGGAATTTCTTCCGGAGATCTGTGACTGTGACCATGTGGTTGGCACTGTCACTGCAAAGGCAGCAGCAGAGTGTGGCCTTGCAGAAGGTACGCCGGTAGTTGCCGGTGGGCTTGATGCGGCCTGCGGAACACTTGGCGCAGGTGTGATCCATTCCGGTGAGACCCAGGAACAGGGCGGTCAGGCCGGTGGAATGAGCATCTGTACAGACGAATACAAAGCTGATCCGAGACTGATTCTGAGTTATCACGTTGTGCCAGGCAAATGGCTCCTTCAAGGCGGAACCACTGGAGGCGGTGGAGTGATGCGCTGGTTTGAACGCGAATTCGCTGATTATGAGAGGATGATGAAGGAGCAGACAGGTGTTTCTTCACTGAATCAGCTCAATGAGATCGCAGAAAAAATCGCACCAGGCTGTGACGGTATGGTATTTCTTCCATACATGTCCGGGGAACGCTCTCCTATCTGGAACCCATACGCAAAAGGTGTTTTCTACGGACTGGATTTTTCAAAGACAAAAGGACATATGGTCCGCGCCTGCATGGAAGGCGTGGCACTTTCTCTGAGGCACAACCTGGAAGTGGCTGAAGAAGCCGGGGCAGAGGCAGAAGTCCTAAGAGCAATGGGAGGCTCTGCAAATTCCCTGCTCTGGACACAGATCAAATCCGATATCACAGGAAAGCCGATCGTCGTACCGGCATCCGATACAGCAACAACACTTGGAGCAGCGCTCCTTGCCGGAGTTGGAGTCGGGTTCTACAAAGATTATGATGAAGCAGTTTCACTCACCGTTAAAGAGACCCGCCGCCACGAACCAAACCCAGAAAATAAAGAAATTTACGACAAAACATATGAGACTTATTTGGAACTTTACAAGTCCCTGGCTCATATGATGACTGTCAAAAAATAAAAGCAGGGAGGGCGTTTCCCTCCTTTATGAAAGGAGAAAAAATATATCATGAAAGCAGCAGTAGTAGTTGCAAATGAAGACGTACAGTATCAGGAAGTTGAAGAACCAAAGGTGACCAAAGGAACCGTTAAGATCAAAGTAAAATACTCAGGTATCTGTGGATCTGATATCCCTCGTGTTTTAAATCATGGAGTTCATTTCTATCCGATCGTACTCGGACATGAATTTTCAGGAGATGTAGTGGAAGTTGGCGAAGGCGTGACAAAAGTAAAAGTCGGAGACCGTGTTTCCGGTGCACCACTTCTTCCGTGCATGAAATGTGATGACTGTCAGCAGGGTAACTTTTCTCTTTGCAAACATTACAGCTTTATCGGTTCCAGACAGCAGGGAAGCAATGCAGACTATGTAGTTGTACCGGAGCAGAACGCAGTTCCTTTTGACAGCAGTGTTCCGTATGAACAGGGGGCAATGTTTGAGCCTGCAACAGTCGCAATCCACGGTGTATTCCAGAACGATTATCATGGCGGTGAATATGTTGCTATCCTCGGCGGTGGTACTGTCGGAATGTTTACTATGCAGTGGACAAAGATTTTTGGTTCCAAGAAAGTTGTTGTTTTTGATATCAGTGATGAACGTCTTGAACTTGCAAAACGTCTTGGAGCAGATGAAGTGATCAACACAAAAGAAGAGGGTTACATGGAAAAAGCCATGGCGATCACAGGCGGCAAGGGCTATGGTTTTGTATTTGAGACAGCGGGACAGGTTCCGACAATGCATATGGCATTCGAACTGGCTGCAAACAAAGCACATGTCTGCTTTATCGGAACACCTCACGAGAATCTGACATTTACTCCGGCACAGTGGGAGAACATGAACCGTAAAGAATTCAAACTGACAGGTTCCTGGATGTCCTACAGCGCACCATTCCCGGGACGTGAATGGGATCTGACCGCACATTATTTTGCAACCGGCCAGCTGAAATTTGATCCGGGCTTTATTTACAAAAAGATTCCGATGAGCCAGGCACAGGAAGCATTCCAGTTATTTAAAACACCGGGACTTGTAAAAGGAAAGATTCTTTTATCAAACGAGGAAGAATAAGATGATACTTACAGTAACATTAAATGCCGCAATCGATAAGCGATATGTGGTAGATGATTTTAAAGTTGGTGAAGTAAACCGAGTAAAAGAATGTTCTTATGTTCCGGGAGGAAAGGGTCTTAACGTGTCAAAACCGGCCTCTATCTATGGGGCAGAAGTAGTTGCTACCGGATTTGTAGGTGGACATGCAGGAAATTATATCGAAGATGCCCTGAAGCCATTTGGAATCAAAGGAGATTTTTACCATGTGGATGCAGAGAGCAGATCCTGCATCAATATCTGGGATGAAGTCAATCATGTGCAGACTGAATTTCTTGAGCCGGGCTTCACTCTTACAGAGGCAGATTTTCAGGGGTTCGAAAAGAAATTCAGAGAGTTGGTAAAGAACGCAGATGTTGTTTCCATGTCAGGAAGTGTTCCGAAGGGACTTGATGGAACGGCATACCAGAGACTGGTCAGAATCGTGAAAGAAGCTGGAAAACCAGTGATCCTTGATACAAGTGGAAAGCTTCTGGAGATGGGAATCGAAGCCTGCCCGACACTGATCAAACCAAACATTGACGAGATCCGGATGCTGACAGGCAAGCAGTGCGATGATATTCAGGACATTATTGAAGCAGCAAAGACAATCCACGCTAAAGGTGTTGACATCGTAGCAGTTTCACTTGGGGCAGACGGTTCTATTGCAGTAGGTGAAGAAGGAATCTTTCGTGCAGTTGTGCCGAAGATTGATGCAGTAAATACCGTCGGCTGCGGAGACTCCATGATCGCAGGCTTTGCACTTGGTCTGAGCGAAGGCCTTACATTGGAAGAAACATTAAGAAGAGCCAGTGCGATCTCAGCTGCATCAGCAATGCGTGAGGAGACGGGATTCTTTGTGATGGAAGATATGGAAAAATTACTTCCACAGATCGTTATACATAGACTTTAAAATTTATGAAAACACGGAACAATCCCGAGGCATTCTTGAAATGATAACGAAAACTATATAATACAATTCAGGAGGAAATGAAAATGGCAGAATTTATCGATCCGGCAATCGTGCCGAAAGTAACCCTTCCGTCAGGCGAAGAAGTACCATGTATGGGTATGGGAACCTTTGGTTCTGACAGAGTAAGCGCTGAAGATGTTTCAGCAGCAGTAGCAGGAGCAATCCGCTGTGGATATCGTATGTTTGACTGTGCAGCATGTTACGGAAATGAAACCCAGATAGGTGAAGTATTCAAAAATGCCTTTGATGAAGGCGTGGTAGAACGAAAAGATCTCTTCATCATGACAAAAGTATGGAATGACATGCACAGAAAGGTCGAAGAAGCCTGCACAAAGAGTATTCAGGATCTTCAGTGCGATTATGTGGATCTGTATTTCATCCACTGGCCATTCCCGAACTATCATGCACCATTCTGTGATGTAGATTCCAGAAATCCGGAATCCAGACCATTCAGTGTGGAAGAATTCATGGATACTTACCGCCAGTGTGAAGAACTTGTCGAAAAAGGCAAGATTCGTTATATCGGTATTTCTAATATGACTATTCCGAAACTGGAAGCGGTCCTTCCATTAATGAAGATCAAACCTGCAGCATGTGAGCTGGAGCTTCATCCATGCTTCCAGCAGCAGGAACAGTATGACTACCTTGTAGCCCACAACATTCAGCCGGTAGGATATATGCCGCTTGGTTCTCCGAGAAGACCAGAAAGAGATATCTGCCCGGAAGATGTTGCAGACATGCAGACACCTGAAATGCAGGAAATTGCAAAAGCACACGGTGTACATCCGGCACTGATCGCACTGAAATGGGCTCACCAGAGAGGCGAAATCTCTATTCCATTCTCTGTACATAACTATGTAAGCAATCTGAAATGCGTGACCGAAGATCCACTGACTGACGAAGAGATGGCAAAGATCGGCACACTTGAAAAAGGAAACAGACTTGTCAAAGGCCAGGTGTTCCTGTGGGAAGGCGCAAAGGATTGGCATGATTTGTGGGATGAAGAGGGATTCATTGTAAAATAGGGTACTGCCCCAAGTCCCGTCTGAAATTGACATTTAAAAAAATATGCGAGGGGAGGGCGCTCACAGTTGCACTTGTTGGGTACTGCCCAACCGCCCTCCAGTTTGGAAACTGCATGAAAACCCTGAGGGGGAGAATCTCACAGTTGCGAAGGCCGAATCTCCCCCTCAGACTCCCCCTATTTGGCCACGCTTTAAAACAAAATAATCCCATACCATGTTGTGTGTGGATATTGTTATGAGGTATGGCTCCGTGGGTTCTTCACCCGTTCTCTCCCGTTTGGGATTTTTTATATTTCTACAGTCAGCTGGAGTGAGAAGTTCCCCTGTCCAGTGACTCAGCGAGGCTTCCGAGATTTTGTGAGTGCTAGCTGTCCCTTCCGTTGTTCTGTCTGAGCGCAGCGAGTTAACAAAAGGAAGGGACAAATAAGCGCACGAATAAAATCCGGAAACGCAGCGTGTCACCAGACAGGGGAACTTCTCATATCCGGCGTCCTGTAAAATAAAAAAATCTCCAACAATTCTTCTCTAATGTTCTTTTTTCTGTACAAAAATCCCCGAAATTATGGTAAAATACTGACAAACTCGTAAAATTTACGTTGGGGGAATTATATACATGTATCGAATATTATTGGTAGATGATGAAATCCTTGTTCGAGATGCCATCAAAGAAAATATAGACTGGAAAAGCATGGATTGTGAATTAGTAGGAGACTGTGAGAATGGAAAACAGGCCGCAGAATTCGTACAGCAGCACGAAGTAGACATTGTTTTGACGGATATTCTGATGCCATATATGGATGGAATGGAACTCAGCCGTTTTCTGCATGATAATTATCCGGATATCGTGATAGTCATATTCAGCGGTTTTGGTGAATTCGAATATGCAAAAAAAGCAATTCAGTATGGTGTAAGTGAATACCTGCTCAAACCGGTAACAGCTACTGAACTGACTGGTGTGATCGAAAAAATGAAGAAAAAAGTAGATCAGCAGCGTATAGAACAGAATAAAATGGAGAATCTGACCAGAACTTCCGAAAAATACCGCAAAAATGCACAAATCATCCGTTCTAAAAATATGGAAGCACTTGTAAACTGTACTTCAGACATTAATCAGACAATTCAGAGGCTGACGGAGATGGGAATTGATATTTCTGCATCAAGCTACAGAGTAGCTGTGTTTGACATCGATCTTTATTCAGGAATGTATCAGCTGGATGCAGAAAAACGACAGGAAAGTGCACTGATGGCATTTGTCCTGTTTAATATCAGCGATGAAATTGTTACCAGAGAAGATGCAGGAATAGCCTATCAGGAAGGAAATAATCGAGTCTGCATTCTCTTCAAAGAAAAATGGAGCCGGAATTTTACAACAAAGACAAGAGAAATTTGCCGCGAGATCCAGCAGAAAACAAAAGAAGTCATGGGCTTTGACATTTCTATGGGGATCGGTAAATGGGTGAAGAAACCAGAAGAACTGATTCAGTCACACGATATGGCAGTAGAGACCTTGCAATACCGTTATCTGCTGGGTGGAAACCTTCTTATTGATATGGAGGAACAGCATTCTGTTCAGGAAATAAATCTGTCAGATATGCTGTCTGAACTGAAGGAAACCATGAAAACAGGACAGAAAGAAGCTGTTTATCAGATATTGAACAGGATTGAAGAAGCTATCCGCCAGGCTCTTGTTGTAAAAAGTCGTGCCTGTATGTATCTGCAGCAGGTAATCCGAACCATGGACACGGCCTGTGAAGATGTGTCGGCAGACATGAACAGAATTCATGAAGACAGGGATGAACTTTTGCGTCAGGTGACTGATCAGAAATCCTTTGAAGAAGCCTGCAAAGTTGTACGAAAGCATACGGACAGGGTTTTGGAGATCCTTTCCGAGATGAATACTTCCAGCAGTGAGCGGCAGGCACGACTTGCCATTGACTATATACAGAGCAATTATATGGATCCAAACCTGAGTCTGAACAGTATCTGTTCTTATCTGAATATCAGTACCAGTTACTTCAGTACGATATTCAAGGATGAGACGGGAGAAACCTTTACGGAAGTTCTGAGTCGTACCAGAATGGAAAAAGCAAAAGAACTGCTTGAAAATACTACAATGAAAAACTATGAGATTGCAGAAAAGGTGGGATTTTCAGATCCGCATTATTTCGGGATTTCGTTTAAAAAGATGACAGGCTGTACACCAACGGAATATGCAAGGGAGAATCGCCGATGAAGAACAAAAATCTGTCGGGAAGATTTATCGGAAAATTCAGCAGTATCCAGAGCATTATTTTTGCCACAGTTGCAGTTTTGATCTTAAGTGCGGTTGTGATCGTTACAGGTGTTTCCATGAACTTTACGAATACCTCAATTTTTGAAAATTCCTCTGAATACACGCATACGATCATTCAGCAGATGAATCAGAATATAGATTCCTATATTGATTATATGGAAAATATTGCATATCTGATTTCAAGTAATGATGATGTTCAGGAATACCTGTTTGCAGATGAAATTGATAATGAAGGGCGCTACCGTATCCTTAACCAGCTGCAGACGATTCTTGACAGCCGAAGTGATATTCGAAATGTTGGCGTCATCAGCAAAAACGGAAGAATGCTGATCAATGATGGCAGCAAATCTATAAATCAGGATCTGGATCTCAATACGCAGAGCTGGTATGCAAATGCTCTGAAAAGTCCTAATGGACCGATCCTGACATCGTCACATGTACAGCATATCATCAGTGGCGAGAGACCATGGGTGATCACCTTGAGCAGAGGTATTCGTGACCGCAGTGGCAGTGGTGAAAAAGAAGGCGTTTTTTTCATTGACCTGAATTACAGTGCAATCAGTGAACTCTGTGATCAGAGTACAGTGGGGACAAAAGGCTATGCATTTATACTGGACGCGAAGGGAAATATTGTTTATCATCCACAACAGCAGCAGCTCTATAATGAACTGCAGACAGAAAATATTTCTTTGATCATGAAGACAAAGGAAGACACAGTTCTGACCGGAACAGGAAGTAACGGTAAACTTTATTCTATTTCACGTTCTTATAAGACTGGATGGACAGTCGTTGACTGTACCAGTGTAAGTGAACTTCTGAGGAAAAGCAGGCAGGCGCAGATTGTTTATGTGCTGACTGCAGTCGTACTGGTGATCGTTGCACTTTTATTTTCAAGATTTATGTCCAGGAGTATCACACTTCCGATACAGAAGCTCTGTGATACTATGAAAAAGGTGCAGGAGGGTGATTTCAGTACCTCTGATGTAGTTCTTGATTCAAGGAACGAGATCGGAAGTCTGACAAAGTCTTTTGATGTGATGACGCACAGGATTCAGGAACTGATGGAGCAGAATGTTCATGAACAGGAACAAAAACGTAAGAGTGAACTGAAGGCCTTGCAGTCACAGATAAATCCGCATTTTCTCTATAATACACTCGACTCAATTATTTGGATGGCAGAAGGAAAGAAAAATGAAGAGGTTGTACTGATGACTGCTTCACTGGCCAGACTTTTGCGACAGAGTATCAGCAATGAAGACGAAGAAGTGCCGATTGCCAATGAAGTAGAGTATGCGAGGGGCTATCTCACAATCCAGAAAATGCGTTACAAAGACAAACTGGAATTCCAGATTGATGTAGATTCTTCTATATTATATATACCTCTGATCAAACTTGTGCTTCAGCCGATCATTGAGAATGCAATCTATCATGGACTTAAATATAAAGAAAGCAAAGGACTTCTTATTGTAAAAGGATTTATGAAGGATGGTAATGCAGTCCTTCAGGTGATTGATGATGGAGTTGGAATGGACGAAGAGACACTTGCGCATATTTATGATAAACATAAAGTGAATTATCATTCGAATGGAGTGGGAGTCTATAATGTACAGAAACGACTGAAACTCTATTACGGTGATGATTATGGTATTACCTATAAGAGTGAACCGGGCAAAGGAACCATTGCTACAATTACAATTCCAGGAAGACAGGGGGAGAAAATATGAAAAAGACCAAAAAATGGCTGAGTATTCTCCTGGTGGCATGTCTGGTCGTGGGAGCCAGTGGAGCAGTCTGGTATCAGAAAAGAATAATCAACGAGCGAAAATTATCGCTGGTATATATCCCAAAAGTGGTTGATAAAACGAACGATTTCTGGAAGTCAGTAATTCTTGGAACAAAAATGGCAGCGCAGGAGTATAATGCTACGATTGTAGTCAAGGCACCTTCAGAAGAAAATGATGTAGGAAAACAAAACGAACTTCTTAAAGAAGCAATTGAAGAAGAACCGGATGCAATTCTTTTCTCACCATCAAGCTTTACAGAATCAACAGAACTTCTTAAAGAAGCAAAGAAAAAAGGAATCAAATTAAGTTTTATTGATTCCTACACGGATGAGCCGGTGCAGGACCTGACAGTTGCGACAGATAACCTGGAGGCAGGAGAAAAACTGGGAGAATTTGCAGCAACTCTTCTTGGACCGGATGACCAGATTGCGATCGTGGCTCATGTAAAAGGTGTATCCACTGCAGTGGAACGAGAAGAAGGATTCCGCAAAGGCCTTGGAGATCTTGCGGATAATATTGTTGAGGTTGTATATTGTGATTCGCAGTACGAGAAATCACGTAAACTGACAAATGAACTTATGCAAAAATATCCGAATCTCAAGATGATCGCAGGGATGAACGAATATTCATCAGTAGGTGCTGCAAGGGCAGTCAAGGCGGCCGGAGCGAAAGACCGGATTCAGGTAGTCGGTGTGGACAGTTCGCAGGAAGCTGTCCAGTTGATGGAAAATGGAGTATTCAAAGGCCTTGTTGTTCAGAAAGCTTTCAAGATGGGGTATATGGGTGTAAAAGAAACTGTACGCATGCTCAGAGGGAAAGATTATGACAAAGATGTGAATTCCGGCTGTGAACTGGTTACACCTGACAATATGTACAATAG